>NZ_DBMDHH010000047.1:0-21776 GCF_057433415.1 Anaerotruncus sp.
GGTCGACACCGCCGTGATCTCCACCGCGAGGCCGTCCTCCGTGAAAACCTCCTCCTGCGTCGCCGTCAGGCTGTATTCGTCCGTGCTCCCCTTATCGTCCTCGTTGTGGCGGCGCTCCTCGGACGGGCTTTCGCCGCTTGCGGACCCGCTCTCAGGAGGCTGCTCCCCATCCGGCTTGCTCTCCTCCGCGGGCGCGGACGGTTTTTCCGGTTCGGAAACGGTGCCGGCGGTCTCCATTCCGTCCAGACTGCCGTCCATCATTTCCGCGTAGGAAAGAACCGAAGTCGCACTGATCAACATCAAAGCTGTCAGTAACAGCGCGACCGATTTTCTCCATGTTTTTCCCCCATTGTACGCGAAAGATTTCATGTTCCGCCCCTCCTCCGACGCCTGCCGGTACTTTCTGAAGGAAGCCTTTCCAAAAGAAAAGTCCCTAATTGTTCCTATATTTTGTTACCAAATATTAATCCAATAATTGTTCCTGTTTTCCCAAATATCCTCCTAAAATCGGTTAATATAAGCACTCAATTCAATAATTTTATAAAAATTCATTAGAAATTGTTACCAATATAGTTGGATTATATCATTATTTTCCAGTTCCATCAATATGATTTTTCCAGCCCATTCTTGAAAATTCTTTTCTGTTCACAATTTTTTTATAATTCAGATTTTTTAGTCACAAATCTTTTCAAATTTATATAAATTTATGCTTTTTGAGTCTTGCGCGGATTTTTCCCCACTCCTTCCGGGAACGCTTTCCAGCACGGGGGCATAGGATATCCGGGGAAGTTTCCCCATCTGAATCCACGAGAGAAGGTCTTTCAATGACTGCTATAAATGGAATCGACGTCTCCGTCTGGCAGGGAGAAATCGACTGGGCGCGCGTAAAAGCCGGCGGCGTCGGCTTTGCAATGGTCCGCGCGGGCTACGGCCTCGCGGCCGATCCGAATTTCGCAAGAAACATGGAGGGCGCCGCCGCGCAGGGGATCCCCGTCGGGGCCTACCTCTACAGCCGGGCCGTCACGACGGGCGAGGCCGAAGAGGAAGCCGCCTTTCTGTTGGAGCTGGCAAAGCCCTACCGGATCGTCTACCCCGCCTCGCTTGATATGGAGAGCGCCGGACAGCATGCGCTGACCAACGACCAGCGCACCGGGCTCGCGCTTGCGTTCTGCGGCAGGGTGGCGCAGGGCGGCCTCACCCCCGGCGTCTACTCGAGCCTCTACTGGTTTGAGACGATGCTCGACCTCCCGGAGTTGAAGCCCGTCCAGCGGTGGGTGGCGGACTGGAGCAGCCAAAAGCCCTCGCTGGAGGGCGGCGTGGACCTCTGGCAGCACAGCTCGCGCGGGCTGGTGGACGGCATCTCCGGGTATGTCGACCTCGACGTCTCCTTCCGCGACTACGCGGCGGAGGACGGCGGCGGGGAGGGCGAGCCCGCCCTTCCCGAGGCTCCGGCCGCCGGGACGGCTCTGCTGCTCTACGGCGTTCCGCTCTATGCGAGCGCCACAGCGCAGACACGCTCGGCCACCGTCAGCGGGCGCTACTGGGTCTACGACGGGATCGCCGTGGACGGCAGACTGCGGATCACCAACAGCGCGTCGCGCGTTGAACGCACGCCCATCGCGCAGAACGTCACGGGGTATATCGACCTCGCGGATGCGAAACCCGAAGAGGCGTAGATGTAAAAAAGGTCCCGGCCGTCTTCGCGGCCGGGACCTTTTTGATTTATTTTGATCGTTTCTAATTTTGTTGTCTTTTTGTGATCTTTTTAGATTGATTTTGTTTTTCAGAGGTGCTATACTAAGCACAATCAATCATGTATAAAGCTGGGATAAAGATGTATGCATCCGAACGGGAAGAACGCATCCTGGACTACCTCGGGACGCACGGGGTCACGCCGACCGCCGTGCTGCAGGAGGTGACCGGCTCCTCGATCGCGACCGTCCGCAGGGACCTGAACGCGCTGAGCAGCCGCGGGCTGATCGTCAAGACCCACGGCGCGGCCCGGCTCAACCGGGACCGGCCCGCCGCCGAACGCCCCATAGACGACGGGCGGGAGGAGGACCCCTTCTACGGCGAAAAGGACCGGATCGCGCAAACCGCCGCGCGCCTGGTCGAAGACGGCGACGTGATCTTTATCGGCGCGGGTAAGACCTGCACCCTCCTGGCCCGCTATATCCGCAGCAAAAAGGGGCTCACCGTGGTGACCTCCAACATCGACGCGGTCGTCGAGCTGTCCAGATCGCAGGGACTTTCGATGATCCTGCTGGGCGGCGACGTGCATGTGGGGAGCAACTACATCGAAACGCTCGACGAATACACGATCGAATCCCTCCGGCGGCTCTATTTTGACAAGGTCTTCCTGACGGTGAACGGCGTCGACCTTGAATACGGCTACTCGATCAACAGCCGCCTTCAGCCGCCCCTCTACCGCCACCTGCTGGACAACTCCAGGGACTTTTACCTGCTGGCAGACCGCCACAAGTTCGGCAAGCGCGCCTTCGCCTACTTCTGCGCGATCGACCGGATCGCCAACGTCGTCACCAACCCCGAGACCGACGGCAGGTACCTCGCCTTCTACCGCAGTTCCGGAGTCAACGTCTATACCGGCTGAGCTCGCTCGCCGATTCAAAAAAACGGAGGTTTATTATGGAGAAACAGGAAATCTACAGCCACGTCGACCACACCCAGCTCAAAGCCGTCTCCACCTGGCAGGATATCCGCAAGCTCTGCGAGGAGGCGCTCGCGCACCACACCGCCTCGGTCTGCATCCCGCCCTCCTATGTCGCGCGGGCGCACGAGCGTTTCCCCGCGCTCAACATCTGCACCGTCATCGGGTTCCCGCTCGGATACAACACCACCGCCGTCAAGGTCTTCGAGGCCGAGCAGGCCATCGCCGAGGGCGCCGGCGAGGTGGACATGGTGGTCAACCTGGGCGACGTGAAAAACGGCGATTACGACAAGGTCCTCGCGGAGATCGCCGCGCTGCGGCGGGCGGCCGGGGATAAGGTCCTCAAGGTGATCGTCGAGACCTGCTACCTCACCGAGGAGGAAAAAATCCGCCTCTGCGAGCTCGTCACAGAGGCGGGCGCGGACTACATCAAAACGTCCACCGGCTTCGGCACCGGCGGCGCGACCCTTCCCGACGTCCTCCTCTTCCGCGAGCACATCGGGCCCCGGGTAAAGATCAAGGCGTCGGGCGGCATCCGCACCGAGGCCGACCTGCGCCTCTTCCTGGAGAACGGTTGCGACCGGCTGGGCGCCAGCGCGGCGGTCACCGCCCTCGGCGACTGAATTCATTTTATACAGCATCAAAAAAGCGGCTCCGCAGGATTCTGCGGAGCCGCTTTTTATGGGGAGACGACGGAAATGTCAGAGCAGGAAGAGCGGCTCTTCGCCGCGGCCGATCCGCTGCGCGTTTTCCAGGCTGAACTTGTAGACGCGGTAGTAGTTGTCGTAGGTCGCCGCGCCGATGTGCGGCGTTGTGATGAGGTTGAGCCCCTCGTCCAGCCCGAAGATCGGGTCGTCCGGCTCGAACACGTCGAACGCCGCGCCCCAGATCTTCTTTTCCCGGAGCGCCTCGAGCAGGGCCGTCTCGTCCACGATCTGGCTTCTCGCCGTGTTGATCAGGATGGCGGAATCCTTCATGCGCGCAAACTGCTCCCGGCCGATCATGCCGCGGGTGCTGTCCAGAAGCGGCGCGTGGATCGTGATGACGTCCGCCGAGGCGATCAGCTCGTCGAAGGGCACGTATTCGCATCCCAGCTTCTCCTCTTCCTCCGTGGGCATCCGGAAGACGTCGCTGTAGATGACGCGGGTGCCGAACGCCTTCACCCGCTTGATGACCTCGCGGCCGATCGTGCCGCCGCCGATCACGCCGACCGTCTTGCCGAGCAGCTCATAGCTGTCGTGCCGGTAGGTCCAGGTGTGCCACTCGCCCTTTTTGCCCAGCGGGTCGAGGGTGATGATGCGGCGGTAGAGCGCCAGCATATCCAGCACCGCGAGCTCCGCCACCGAGGAGGCGTTGAAGCCCTTGCAGATCGAGATGGGGATGCCCTTCTCCTTCGCGTAGGCGACGTCGACCATGTCGACGCCCACGCCGGTGCGCTGGATGAGGCGGAGGTTGGGGGCCTGGTCGATGATCTCCTTCGTCGTGCGGAAGGTGGTGACGAAAAAGCAGTCGGCGTCCTCGGGCGTTCCCTTTTCCCCGATGGTGGGGTTTAAAAACCGCAGCGTCACGTCGGGCGGGCACATGTCCAGGATCATCCGCTCCATGTGCTCGTTGAGCTTATCGAGATAGAGTACTCTTGTGTTCACGGAAAAACCTCCACAATTTTATTTACGCCTCTTTGGTCTGGAGATGGTGGTACCCCATGCGCGCCCGGGCCTCCCGCAGGGGGATACCCTCCTTCAGCGCCTGGCGGATGCGCTCCTCCTTCTCCTCGATCTCCCGCGCGATGGCGAGCACCTGCTCCGCGCGGTCGAAGGGGACGGCGAGGGCACCCGTCTCGTCCCCGAAGATCAGATCCCCCGGGCAGACCTTGATTCCCGCCACGGTGACCGGCTCGTTGACCGCGGCGACCTCCACCCGGTCCTTGCCGGTGACCATGTAGTAGCCCATCGTGAAGATGGGGTACCGGATCGCGCGCACGTCCTTGACATCCCGGCAGACGCCGTAGATCAGCGTCCCGGCGATCTCCTTCATCGAGGCGGCCATCGCCATGATGTCCCCCCAGACGGTGCAGTAGTCGCGGCCGCCGTTGTCGAGCACGCAGACCTGCCCCGGCTCCACGTCGTCCAGGAAGTCGCCCACCGTTCCCTTGACCTCCCCGCAGGGGACGTAACGGACGGTGAACGCCTGGCCGCACATGACCACGCCCGGCGTGACCGGTTTGATCCCATAGAGCCCGCCCGGGATGCCCAGGCGGTCCAGCGCGTCCGAAATGCTGGTGGAATCCAGCTTCTTGTAGGCTTCAATGACGGCCGGGTCGAGTTTCGGTATTTGCATATGCGAACGCCCCTCTCAAATTCTCTTCATCCAGCTGATCATTTCAGCATGTTCTCATAGTTGTATTTTTTGTCGACTTCCATCATCGACATGCCCGACTTGATGTCGCGGCACATGGCCTCCTCCTTCTCGAGCAGCGTCTCCGCCTTGGCGACCACGTCCTCCAGCCGCTCCTGCGGGATGAAGACCACGCCGGTGATGTCGCCCATGACGATATCGCCGGGGCGGACCTGCACGCCGTGGAAGGAGACCATCACGTTGGTCGCCTCCTCCATCACGCGGCCGCGGGCGGTCGCGCAGATGGTGGCGCGCGCGTAGACCGGGAAGCCCATCTCGATGCACTCGTCGAGGTCGCGGCAGGCGCCGTCGATGACCACGCCGGACACGCCCTTATATTTGGCGCCCGTGCTCAGCACGCCGCCCCAGCAGTTGACGTCGATGCGCCCGCCGTTGTCGATGACGATGACGTCGCCCTCCTTGGCGGCCTCGATCGCGTTGACTCCCATGTGGGTGGTCGACTTGGTGAGCCCCGCGGCGACCACCTTCATCGTGACGGCCTCGCCGATGATCTTTTCGCAGCCCTCGTACATCTTGTTGACGCCGTAGGTCGAGCCCTTGAGCCCGAGCGCGTCGAGCGCGTCGGAGACGTTGGTCGTCGAAAGCCTGTCAAGCCGCTCCCGCAGCTCCTTGGTCAATTTTCCCATCATACATCGCTCCTTTATCATTTTGCGGGGGCGCGGATCACCGGATCCGGCACTCGTCCCCCGGCTCCAGAGTATCCATCGCCGCGATCAGCTCCTCCGACGTGCACACCGTCGCGAAGTGGGTCTCGAAGTCCCACAGCTGGGACTCCTGCTCCCGCTCGCTCGTGGCGCGCACGCAGTCCTTCGGCACGAACACCTCGTAGTCGAGCTGGAAGGCGTCGGCCACCGTGCCGCGCACGCAGATGTTGGTCACCGCGCCGCCGACGATCACCTTTTCACAGCCCATGTCCCGCAGCGTGAGGTCGAGGTCGGTCTGGAAGAAGCCGCTGTAGCGGCGCTTGTTGACCACGTAGTCCTCCGGCAGGATGGGCAGCTCGTCGATCTGCTCGGCGCCCCAGGTGCCCTCATAGCAGGTGCCGACCCGCTTTTCCGTCACCTTGTCGTATTTGTCCATCCGGTATTTCTGGCAGATCCACACGATGGGGATCTTGTGCGCGCGGGCGGCGGCGACCAGCCGCTGGATCGGCTCCACGATCAGGTAGCCGTCCTCCAGCACCATGCGGCCGCCCGGCTTGCAGAAGTCGTTCATCATATCCACGATCAGCACCGCGCTCTTTTTGAGGTCGAGGGCCTTTTCGCGGTTGGTATAGTAGTCGCTGAAGCCTTTTCCCATCTGTCCGTCCTCCTCAGGCGTCGTTTTGGCCAGCCGGCCGGGGCGTCCGGTTTCCCGGCGGGGTGTTGCGGCTCTTGACCACCGCGACCCTGCCGTTGATGATCACATAGGTCACGCCGGGGATGTCCCCCGCCTCGATCGCGCCGAGGGCGGTGTCCGCGACCGAGCCGATCGGCGCGTCGAGACAGACGAGGTCCGCCTCCCGGCCGGGCGCGATCACGCCGGTGTTGAGCCCGAAGACGCGGGCGGTGTTGCCCGCCGCCATCGCGACGGCGACCGCCGGGGGCACGCCGCAGACGCTGCTGGCGTAGCAGACGTTGCGGAGGATGCCCAGCGGGATCATGCCGGTGCCGGAGGGCGCGTCGTTCCCGAAGATGACGCGGCCCCACTGGCCGAGCTTCCCCGCCGTCTCGAGGATGAAGTTGGTCATGCGGTAGTTGCCGCACTGGACGATCTCGACCGCCGCGTCGCTCTCCCGGATGATCCGCTCCGCCTCCGCCGTGGAGATCGAGGTGGGGCCGCCGTTGCAGTGGGAGGCGACCGTCGGCCCGGTGCGGATGACGTCGTCGGCGCTCACCGGCGAGCTGCCGGGGATCGAGGTGCCGCCCGTGTGCATCGCGACCCTGAAGCCGTACCTCTTGGCGATCTCGACGAGGGGGGCCGCGTCGGCCGGGGATTTGACCGAGCCGAGCCCGATCTCCCCGACGAGCCACACCCCCTCGCGCGCCATCTCGGCGAAGTCCGCTTCCACGAGTCCCTGCTCCAGAATCAGCGCGCCGCCGTGAATCTTCGCGCCCAGCGGCGACTGGTTCCGGAAGCACTTGGAGAGGAAGATCGCCTGCGCCTTCGCACCGGCGGCGTCCTTCGGCCGTCCGGGGAAGTGGGGCTCCCCCGCCGAAATCATCGTCGTGACCCCGCCGTGCACCTCGCTTTCGAGGAAGTCCGCCGCCTTCTGGCGGAAGGTATAGTCCCCCACGCAGGGGTGGCAGTGGGAATCGATCAGCCCGGGGGCCACCGTGACCCCCATCGCGTCGAGCACCTGCGCGTCCGGGTAGCGGGAGAGCAGCTCCGCGCCGCCTACCGCGTCGATCAGCCCGCCGCGGATGGCGACGGTGTCGCAGTCGAGGACCGGGTGCTCCCAGTCGCCGCTTACGAGGGTACCGATGTTGGTGATAATCAGATCAGGCATCTCACATTCCTCCTCAGCTCACGCCGTCCACGCCCTTGACCTGGTCGAGCAGCAGGCCGCCCACGCGCGGGAAGGGGCGGGAGCCGGTGGTCAGGCAGAGCACCACCATGATTTCATCGGGCCTTGGGCCGTCCGCGACGGAGACCTCCATCGCGTCGTAGTGGGTCCGCACCTTGACGGCCCGCTTGCTGTGCAGCGGCACGTCGACCGAGCAGCCCGCGGGACCCGCCTTTTCGGTCGACGGGATGATCGAGAGGGTGTCCCGGAGCGCCTCCCGCACCGGCCCGTCGAAGGCGATGTGGAGGAGCGCCGAGCCGTGCTCCTGCTCCCCCGCGAGCCCCGTCACCACGGCCTTGCCGTAGCTCTGGATCTCCTCCGGGCCCACGCCGAGCGCCTCGAGGGCGTTTTCGACCAGCAGCCTTCCGAGCCATTCGCCGTATTCGCCGTAGAGGGAGAGGTCCTCCACCCGCTTCCCCGCGAAGAGGTTCTCCACGATCGCCACCGAGGCGCATTTGCGCAGCGGCACGGGCAGGGGCCTGCCGATCTCCGCGCGGATCTCGTCGATGATTACAACTTCCTTGCGCACATATGGTTTCATCCGATCACGCCCTTTCCGCTCTAATCGAGCCCATTCTGTCCCTTGATCCCTTCCGCCGAAACGCCGCCGATGCGCGCGTGGGGCCTGCCGCCCGTCGTGAACGCGACGGCGACGACGACCTCGTCGGCGTGGGGCGCGTCGGGGATGCGGATGGTGATCGCGTCGTAGTGGGAGCGCACGAGCATCGCGTCCTTGTGGAGCAGCGGCACGTCGAGCGTCGCGCCCGGGGCCGCGATCTTCTTGGCCGACGGGATGACCGCCTTGCCCGCCCCGAGGTAGGCGCGCATCGGCGCGCCCAGGCGCGGGTGCATCAGCGCGGCGGCGTGCTCGTGCTCGCCGTCCAGCCCGACGATGCACGCCTTGCCGAAGCTGTGGACCTCCGACGGATCGATCCCCATCGCCTCCACCGCCTTTTGGGTCAGGTAGCCGCCCAGGTATTCCCCGTACTCCATGAGCAGGGTCAAATCCTCCTGGTAGGCCCCCGCGTAGGGATTTTTGATGACCGCGGCGGCCGCGCACTTCCTGAGCGGCTTTTCCAGCTCACAGCCTCCCTCGCTGCGGATCGTCTCCCGGAAGACGACAAGTTTCCTGATGTTGGGTTCCGTTGCCATACCGAACCTCCTTTTCCGTTTCGGGTCCCGTCCTCATCCCCTGCGGGGCGTGATGGCGACCTTGATCACATGGTCCTCCTGCGCTTCAAACAGCCGGTATCCCTCGAGCGCGTCGTCGAGCGGGATCCGGTGGGTGATGAGCGGGCGGGTGTCGAGCATGCCCGCCTCGATGAGCGAGAGGGTCTTGGCGCAGGCGTTCGCGTGGACCCCGCCCGTCTTAAAGACGAGGTTCTTGCCGTACATCTCCCGCAGGGGCAGCTTCTGGGGGTCCTCCTCGTAGTGGGCCACGAGGCAGACCGTCCCGCTGCACCGCGCGAGCCGCCACGCCATCTCGAAGGTGTTGCGCCCGCCCGCGACCTCGAAGACCCGGTCGGCCCCCCGTCCGTCGGTGAGGCCGCGCACGATTTCGAGCGGGTCCTCCCGGAGGGGGTTGATCGTGAGGTCGGCGAGCCCGTGCGCCTTCGCGAACTCGAGCCGCTCGTCGGACACGTCGATGACGGCGAGCCGCGCCGGGGAATAGAGCCGCGCGCACATCGCCGTGCAGAGCCCGGTGGGTCCCGCGCCGATCACCGCGACCGTCTCCGCCGGGCTGATCTCCGCGATCTCCGCGGCCCAGAACCCGGTGGCGAGCACGTCGCCGACGAGCAGCGCCGCCTCGTCCGACACCGCGTCGGGGATGTGGTTGAGGCCGTTGTCCGCGTAGGGCACGCGCACATATTCCGCCTGCCCGCCGTCGATGCGGCAGCCGAGCGCCCAGCCGCCCCCCTCCATCGAGCAGTTGTTGACGTATCCGCGGCGGCAGAAGAAGCACTCGCCGCAGAAGGTCTCGTTGTTGACGGTCACGCGGTCGCCCTTGTGGAATTTTTCGACCCCGCTTCCCGTCTCGACGACTTCCCCGACCATCTCATGGCCGAGGATGACCCCCTCCTTCGCCTTCGCGATCATGCCGCGCTTGATGTGGATGTCGCTCGAGCAGATCGCCGCGAGCGTCACCCGGACGATCGCGTCCTTCGGGTGCAGGATTGCGGGGACCGGGCGGTCCTCCAGGACCACCGAGCCCAGCTCCTTGAAGACGACCGCCTTCATGGTGTCTTTCATAAAAATCTCCCCCTTCCGCGTTGTCTGCGGTTACTTGACGATGTCCTTGCTCTTCCAGTCGGAGGAGGCGGCCACGGCGAGGATCACGACGATGCCCTTGACGAGGATCTGGACGTGGGGCGAGACGCCCATCAGGTTCAGGCCGTTGTTGAGCATCAGGATGACGAACACGCCGGTGATGGTGCGGGTGACGCTGCCCTTGCCGCCGCTGAGGGAGGTGCCGCCCATGACCACGGCGGCGATCGCGTCGAGCGACATGCCCTGGCCCTGGGAATGGGTGCCCGCGCCCAGACGCGCGCTCATCAGCACGCCCGCGAGCCCGGTGCAGGCGCCCGCTACGGTAAAGGCGATCATCTTATATTTGCGGGTCGGCAGGCCGCACAGCCCGGCCACCCGCTCGTTGCTGCCCATGGCATACAGCGACCGGCCGTACTTGGTCTTGGTCGTGAGGACGACCATGAAGATGAGGATCACGGCCGCGAAAATCGCCAGCGTCGGCAGGAAGCCGACGCTTCCGGACCCCAGCTTCTTGAACTGGACGAACATGGTGTTCTGGGCGATGCCGCCCGATACGATCAGCGCGATGCCGCGGCAGATGGTCGAGGTGCCGTAGGTGACCAGGAAGGAGGGCAGGCGCACATAGGAGACCAGAAAGCCCATGAACACGCCGAACACCAGCCCGATCCCCGTGCCCAGCAGCACGCTCAGCCAGCCGCCGCCGTCCTGGACGATGTTGGCCAGCATGACCGCCGAGACGCCGGCCAGGCTGAGCAGGCCGTCGGACGAGATGTCGATGCTTCCGATCAGGATGACCCCGACCAGGCCGAACGATACGATAAACAGCGGGCCGCCCTGGCGCAGGATATTCATCAGGTTATCCAGCGAAATAAAGCGGGGGTTCATGATGGTAAAAAAGATTACGCAGACAACCAGCGCCGCCGGCGCGATGATCAGGGAATAGTCGATCTCCCGGCGGGCGGCCGGCGCGGTCTTATGCGATGTAGCGGATGATGTCCCTTTCATTCGGTTTAACCTCCTTCTGGCAGTCAATTTCGCCGGTGACGGCGCCGCGCCTCATGGTGACGATGCGGTTGCACAGCCCGATCAGCTCCGGCATTTCGTCGGATACCACTAGAATGGAAATTCCTTCGTTGGCAAGTTCGCGCATCAGCCGGTAAATTTCCTGCTTCGCGCCGACGTCGATGCCTCTCGTGGGCTGTTCCATCAGCAGAATCCGGGGTTTCAGGCTCAGCCAGCGCGCCAAAATGACCTTCTGCTGGTTGCCTCCCGATAGATTCATGATTTTTGTCCTGCCGGATGGGGTTTTGATTTTCAGCCGGCTAATATAATCATCCACGCCTTGCTGTTCACGGCGCTGGTCGATAAAGCCAAGCGCCCTGGTAAAACTGTCTAGGTTGGCGATGGTCGTATTCGTGATTACGGATAAGACGCCCAAAATCCCTTCATTGCGCCGGTCGCTGGGCAGATAGCCGATCCCCGCCTTTACCGCCAGGGCAATGCTGTTGCCCAGCTGGCTGCCGTCGGCGGCGGTGATCGTCCCCTTCTCCACCGGAGAGTCCCCAAAGATGATTTTGGAGAGGTCCTCCTTGCCGCATCCCATCAGCCCCGCAATCCCCAGAATCTCCCCCTTGCGCAGGCTGAAGCTGACGTCCTTCACTTCCTTGTTGGTAACGCCCTCCAGCCGCAGGACCACCTCGTCCTCCGGCACGCGCAGCTCCTGCGCGAAGAAGAAGTCGGTGGAGAATTCGCGTCCCACCATCATTTCCTGCAAAATCCGGATATCCACATCCCTGGTCATGACATCGCCCACGTTGGAGCCGTCCTTCATGACGGCCACGCGGTCGGTGTATTCCACGATCTCCTCCAGATGGTGCGAAATAAAGATAAACGCGGCCTGTTCCCGGAGGGAGTTGATGATGGCGAACAGGTTTTCCACCTCGCTGGGCGAGAGCACGGCCGTGGGCTCGTCGAGGATCACGATGACCTGCCGGTCGGTGTGCAGCGCCGTATAGAGCACCCGGGCGATCTCCACCATCTGCCGCTGGGAAAAGCTCAGCCTGCTCAAGCGGGTCCTCGGGTCGAGGTTCGCCAGCCCGACCTTCTCCAAAACCATCTTCGATTCGCGATACATCTCGCTCCAGTGCAAAAAGCCCGCCGTCTGCAAATGTTCCTCGTGCCCGAGGAAGATGTTCTCCGCCACCGAAAGGTTGGGAAAGAGCGCCTGCTCCTGGAACACCATCCCGATCCCCTTTTCATAGGCCTCGATCGGCTTGGTCAGGTTCAGTTCCTCCCCGTGGCACAGGATCGTCCCGGCGTCTCGTTTTTCAATCCCCATCAGTACGCGCATCAGGGTGCTCTTGCCGGCGCCGTTTTCCCCGATCAGCCCCAGGACTTCGCCGGGATAGAGCTCCAGCGAAACCCCCTTGAGCGCCTGGACGCCGGCAAAACTTTTCCGGATGCCGCGCATGGACAGGATGCTCTGCCTGTCGTCGGTCTGTTGCATACTTGCTACGCTCCTCCCGCTATAGATGGGAAGCCGGGCAGTCCGCCCGGCACAGCCCGCCGTGGGGCTGCGCACAGCAGCGTTGGCTTCCGATGTCGTGATCTGCGGGCAGGCATACCCTGCGGACGCGGGGTATGCCTGCCGCAACAGAGAATCTTTTGATGCCGGCGTTTCCGTTTATGCCGGATGTTTGACCTTGCTGTCGGCGGTCCAGTCGCGGCCGGCGGCTTTCGAGCCATACCACAGGTCGTAGTACTCGTCGACATTTTCCGGAGTCACGACCGGCGGATCCCAGATCGCGTGTTTGTTTTCGTCGGTGACCGGGCGGATGCCCTCGGTCAGGTAGTCATAGCCGAAGCAGACGGCGCGGGCCTGCATGCCGGGGGCGTCGCCGCTGAGGCTGACGCAGGTGTTGCCCTTCTTCATGTGGTCGAGGAAATCCTGCAGGCAGTCCAGGCCGCTGATCTTGACCTGTCCCAGCTTGCCGACGCCGTCGAGGATCTCGATGACGCCCATGGCCATATCGTCGTTGGCGCACCATACGCCGTCAATCTGATCGCCGTACTTGATGTACATGTCCTCAAACACCGGGGCGGCCGCGAAACGGTCGAAATCGCCGGGCTGGGACTCCAGCAGGGTGATGCCCGGATACTCCTTCATGGCGTCCAGCAGGCCCTCATGGCGGCGGACCGCGGTGGTGTTGCCGGCAGGTCCGTCGATGGCGATGATGCCGCCCTCGCCGCCCATCGCCTCAAAGAGGTACTCGGCCTCGGTCTTGCCCTCCTGGTAGAGGTCGGTCAGCAGGTGGGCCAGATGGTACTCGTAGGCGGTGAAATCCATCCCCTCGGGGTAGTCGAAGAGGGTGATGAAGGGGACCTTGGCGTTTTCACACAGATCGCAGAGCGCCGGCACGATCGACGGGCTCATCGGCATGATGATGACGAGGTCGGGCTGGTAGGTGACCAGTCCGGACTCCAGGTCGGCGACCTGCTTCTGCTCGTTGTTCTCGGCGGAGAGGGTCACATACTCCATGCCGAGCTGGGCGGCGGCTTCTTTTCCGCCCCGGTCGAGCTCAACGTAGTACTGGTTATCCATTCCCTTGGTGCTGTTGAGCACGACGAACTTCTCGGCGGCGGGCTCTTCAGCCGGGGCAGCGGGCTCCGCGGCCGGGGCTTCCGACGCGGGGGCGGCGGGTTCCGGCGTGGCGGCCGGGGCGGGCTCGGAACCGCAGCCGGCAAGCAGCGTCAGGACCAGCACCGTCGCGAGTAGCATGCTGAGCAGTCTGTTTCTTTTCATTTTTTGCGCCTCCTCTTCATAGCTCCATGCGCCGCATGGAGGGCTGTTGTGTGCGGGACGTCCGCGCCGCGGGCGCCCCGGCGGATATTCAGTCGATCCATTTCATGTGGAAGCCGCCGTCGACGTCGATGGCGGAGCCGGTCGTGTAGGGCAGGTAGCCCTTGCAGATCGCGGAGACGGCCTTCGCGCAGTCCTCGCCGGTCCCCCAGCGGCGCAGCGGATGCAGGCCGTCGGCGATCAGCTTGTCGAAATGCTCCTTGACCGGCAGGGTCATGTCGCTGAGGATGTTGCCCGGGCGGATCTCATAGACGTTGATGCCGTAGTCGGCCAGCGCGAAGGCGAGCAGCTTGGTCAGCATCGCGATGGCGGCCTTGGACATGCAGTATTCGCCCCGCATGACCGAGAGGGTGTACGCCGAAATGGACGACATGTTGATGATCACCGGCTTGGGCGCGGGGTCCCCCGCCTCCACCTGTTTGATCATCTGCTTGGCGGCCAGCTGCCCCAGGAAGAGGTAGCCCTTGAGGTTGATGCCGAACACCCGGTCGAGGCTCTCCTCGGTCACATCGAGGATGTTCGTGCGCACCAGGGAGCCGACCCCGGCGTTGTTGACGAGCACGTCGATCCGTCCGAACCGTTCGAGCGTCCTGTCGATCAGGTTCCTGCGGTCCTCCTCCCTGGAAACGTCGGCCTGCACATAGAGGAATTCCGGACTCGCGTCCGCGATCTCCTTCATATGCCCTTCCGCCCGGGCGGGGTCCATGGTCCCGCATCCGACGATCGCATAGCCGTCCTTTGCCAGCTGGAGAGCGACCGCGTTCCCGATGCCCCGGGTAGCGCCTGTGATGACTGCAACTTTTTCCGTTCGCAAATACATCTCCCCTTTCGTCAATTCCTGCATGGGATTCTTTATTGTCGGGCCCGTCTGGGCCGGAACGACCGGTTCAAAAGAGGTTGCCCTCCCCGTCGAAGGAGAGCTCCTCCGGTTCTCCCAGCACCTCGACGCGCGGGTTGGCCGCCGCGTCGGGGAGCATCGCCTCGGAGATGAAGATTTCGCTCAGATGCAGGGTGTCCCGCAACCGCACCATGCGGATGCGCGCCTTGTCAAACCCCGGCGCCGTCTTGATCGCCGCCTGGATCGCCAGTTTGTGACTGTCCATGACCAGCGGCATCCGGACCGCCTGGGTGAGGGTCGCCGTGATCGCGTTGGGGTAGGTGACCTCCGGATCGAACCGCTCGAGCAGCCGCCGGGTGGTCACGTCCGCCACGCCGATGCCGTTGGCGTTGCCGTGGGTCTCGTCGGTGAGGTCGAGGACGGCCAGCTTGCCCGGCCGCGGCGGCCCGCTCGCGTAGCCCGTGGCAAAGCAGCCGGTGATATGCGGGTCCATCCCGAGGCCGCTGATATTCTTGCCCATCCGGTCGACCACCAGCACGTCGACGTTGGGAAGAAGGATTCCCGGCATGAGCGCCTTGGCCCGCAAAAGCAGCGCCGGTTCCCGCTTTGCGATCTCCTCCGGGGGCAGCGCCGTGACCTCGCAGGTCTGGTCGTAGGCGTTTTCCAGGATGGCGACGCCGAAGAGCACCTTCGCGTCGCGGAGGATCGCCCGCCCGTATTTTTCGATGTTCGCCGCCATGTTGGCGTAGCCCTCCTGGTGGCAGACCTCCGCGCCCGCCTGTTTTGCAAGGCCGATGGCAAGCATCTTCATGAGCCCGCTCTCGTAGGGGCCGGTAAAGGAGGTGTGGGGCTTGACGCGGTTGACGGCCACGATCCCGTCCGCCGCCGCGGCGCGCGCGTCGATCTGCACCGGGCGGCCGTCGGGCGTGCGCCCGATTTCCCGGACCTCCATCGAGGACTCGACCGGGCAGCCCAGGTAATCCTCGGTGATTCCGAGGCTGCGCAGCACGTCGAGTTGTCCCTCGGCCGTCGCGCCGCCGTGGCTGCCCATCGCCGGCACGACGAAGGGGGCCGCGCCCGCCTCCCGCAGGGCTTCCGTGATCGTGCGGAGAATGAGGGCGATGTTCGTGATCCCCCGGCTCCCGGCGGTGACGGCGACGCGCATGCCCGGCTTCACGCCGCGCAGGACGCCGCTCCCGCGGAGGGTCTCCCGCACCGCGCCGCCGACGTCCGCGAGGTGCGCGCCGTCGAATTCCTGGCGGACCCGGACCATCCGGGGGATCGGCATGCCGCCGACCAGCCTGTTCACGACGCCCATCCCGTCACCTTCCCTTCCGCGCGGTCCAATTCCAGATATTTGATCTCTTTGCAAATATTGTATAATTTAGATCGACAAAATGTCGACATATTTAGACAGGCCTCGCCCACAAAAATCTTCCGCCGGGTCACTGGTCGATCAGCACGATGTTCAGCTCCTCCGCAATCTCCCGCGCGCGCTCCACGCTGGGGCTGGCGTCCCGCAGCACCAGCCGGGCGCCGCCGCGGTTGAGGGAATCCACCATGGAATTCTGCTTTTCCGCCTCGATCGTCACCCGCTGGACCGACGGCTCGTCGACCTCGAGGATTTCCACCTCGATCCCGCGCCGCCGCACCTCCGCGAGGATCTCCCTGTAGGCGTCCGCGTCGCTCGTGCCCGCCCCGTCGACCGCGGCCATCAGGATGCCTGGCACGTTGATCGCCCGCCGGGCGAAGAGCTCGGAATAGAGCTCGATCTTTACCTTTTTGATCCGCCCCTCCGACAGGAAGTGCGCAATCCTCCCGCAGTTGGTCGGGGAACCGACCCCCTGGCTGCTGCCGCCGACGACCGCTTCCGCGAACGGCTTGGTGATCGGGTTGGCGCGGCGCGCGAGCTCGCGGCTCTCAGCGGCCGCGCGGACGATCAGCTCCTCCTGCCGCAGCTTCTCCGCCTCCCGCACGGCCGGGTCGATGTACGCCTCCACCCGCTCGTCGTGCTTGAAGAAGGGCTCCATGTATTCGATCGTCACCGGGACGACGTGCTTCGCGGAGGCCAGATGGCACTGCGCCGCCATGGCGATCATCACGTCCACCGGGACGGTCGAGGGAATCGAGGTGTGCATCGCGAGCTGGCTTGCCAGGCGCGCGATGAGGATGCCGCCGCCGATATGGGTGGCGCACAGCCCGGGCACGAGCACCCGCGGGGTGCAGGGCACGCTGATCGTCGGGGAGATCGCGAGCACGACCGCCCGCTCCATCTGGGCGGGGGTCCCCCCGGCCAGCTCGACGAAGGCGGCCGCCGAGGCCGCCGCGCCCGCGCCGATCCCCTCCATGTTGCAGCCGGTCGTCCGCTTGCCCACCCGGAAGATGCCGCCGATCTTGAGGATGACGGCCATGACCCGCGTGATCAGGTCCTTGTCGGTATAGAACTCCTTCACCGCCTTGACGAACCCGGTGTAGGGGCAGGCGTCGCCCGTGCCGGCGCAGGGGCACAACCCGATCGTGTGGTTCCCCACCTGCGCCGCGAGGGTGTATGTAACGATCCGGTCGACGAACGGGTCCCCGGCAATCTTCGCGCCGTCCTCCGCCGCGAGGTCCTGCCCCACCGCGCCGAGCAGGAAGCTCCTGCCCGTCGTGGCGCCGATTCCGGCGGCGCAGAGGTTGTGCGCGAACGCCTCCTCCATGCTCGCCGCGACCTGCTCGCCGGTGAGGCCGGTGCTGTCCACCGCCTCCCGCAAAATCACTTCTCCGACGCTCATCCGGGTCTCCTCCGCCACGCGGATGCACTCCCCCAGCGTCATATGCCCATAGTCGTAGTCCAATTCCCGTGCGGTCTCCGCAACCGGTTTCATGCCGTCTCCCCCTATCTGACCTCGGTGTCCATCAGCTCTTCCCAGATTTTTAAGAGCGAGGTGATGTCCTGCCTGCCGAATCCTTTGGCCCGCGCCGCCTCAAACATCTGCACCGCCGTGCTCCCCATCGGGATCGGCATCGAGAGCTGTTTTGCCGTTTCGACGGCGAGCCCCAGGTCCTTGTATTCCAAATCCACCGCGAAGCCGCCCTCGAAGGACCTCTTTTTGATGAAGTTGGGGATCTTGTTTTCAATGATGAAGCTGCGCCCCGAGCTCTCCCGGATGATCTCGTACATCGTGTCGAGCCCGAGCCCGATCTTCGCGCCGAGCACCAGCGCCTCGGCGGCGGCCGCCATGTTGCAGCCGAGCAGGTAGTTGTTGACCATCTTGACGCCCGAGCCGGCGCCGACCGGCCCGATGTGGCAGATCTTCCTGCCGATCGTCTCGAAGAGCGGGCGCATCCGCAGGAATGCCCGGTCCGGGCCGCCCGCCATGACGGTCAGCGTTCCGGCGGCCGCGCCGCCGACCCCGCCGCTCACCGGGCAGTCCATGTAGATGATCCCACGCGCCGCGGCCATCTCGGAAAATTTCCGCGCCGATTCGGGCGCGATGCTGCTCAGGTCGGCGATGACCGACGCGCCGATCGACTCCCGCCCGAGGATTTCCTCGAGCACCGACCGGACGATCGCCGCGTTTGGCAGCGAGCAGAAAAGCACCTCGGTATCCGCGGCGGCCTCCCCCGCCGTCGGGCAGATGCGCGCGCCCGCCGCTTCCGCCTCGCCCGCGGCGCGCGGGGAGAGGTCAAAGGCGCACAGCTCGTGCCCCGCGCCCAGCAGCCGCTTCGCAATGGGCAGCCCCATGGCGCCCAGTCCGATCATTCCGATCCTCATCGAAAAGCCCCCTTGTAAAAAAATATCCCCACCAGGTTCATTCCGGTCCAGTCCCACTCCGCTCCCCGGATACCGGGGAGGGCGCGGGACGCCTTTTGAAACTGATGAGGAAGCAGATCGGCGGCGGCGCGTTTGATTCGGGACGCGCCGCGCGCCGCTATTCGCTTTCCAGCCGCCTGGCCGGGAGGGAGCGGGCCTTTTTGATCGGGAACGGCTCCGAATACTCCTTGATGGTCCGGTCGCGGACCTCGTTGAGATGCTGGAAAAGATACCGTTCGGCGCTTGCTTCATCCCGCTGCTTCAACGCCCGGATAATGTTCAGGTGCTTCTTTTTGGAAGCGTTGAAGTGCTCGGGGTCCCGCGCGGAAATGCGGTTCACAATCGCGAACTGCGCCGTAAGCATGTCGTAGAACTTTTCCAGCCTGCTGTTGCCCCCATACGCAATAATCGACGTGTGCAGCAGATGATTTGCGTCATAATACTGTTGGGGGTCGGAGTTTTCGTTCAGATCCAAAAAGGCCTGTTCCAGTCGGTCCAGCATCTCCTCATCAAAGTACCGGCAGGCGGTGTGCAGGGCGTGCAGCTCGAACATGATCCGCAGCTCGAAGATCTCCTCGAGGTCCCGCTGCGTGATATCGGTGACAAAGGTTCCCCTTCCCGGGAAATGGGACACCAGCCCCTCCGCCTCCATCCGTTTGAGCGCCTCGCGCACCGGAGAGCGGCTCAGGCCCAGCGCCTCGCCGATCTCCACCTCCGCAATCGGGGACCCGAGTGGGAATTCCCCCGATAAAATCCCGCTGTAAAGGTAATCGTACGCCCGTCCGGCCGCTCCTGTCGATCTGTCTGCCATGTTTATTCCCTCCAATGTAACTTGCGCTCATAGATGATCCATGCGAAGACAAGCACCTTAAAGTATTATTATACTATAAATCTTCACACTGTACAATCTGATCATACACTGGAACGAAACATTTTCGACAAATCGTATGCAGAAAAGCCCTTATTCTTCCACACAGTGCAGCGAGTCGAACACCCTCTGGTACCCGTAGATGTCAAAGAGCGATTCCCCCGCGCGGAGCCGGTCCATAACGGCCGCCTCCTTGGCCGTCCGTTCCTCGGCGAGCCGCAGGATGTCCGGCGCCTCCTCCAGCGGGACCACCACGACGCCGTCCGCATCCCCGACGATGAGGTCGCCCGGCCGGACAATCTCGCCGCCGATGCAGATGGGGTGGTTGATCGTGCCGAGCGTCGCCTTGGCGGTCCCGCGCACGCAGAGCCCGGCGGAAAAGACGGGGAAGCCCATCCGGATGATCTCGCGGCTGTCGCGTACGGTACAGGACACCACCAGGCCGGCAGCGCCGCGCGCCATGCACTCCACCGCCAGCACCTCGCCGAACGGCCCCGAAGCGACCGCCGAGCCCATGTCCGCGACGATGACGTCGCCGGGGCCAGCCATGCTGACCGCCTTGACAAGCATCAGGTTGTCGCCCGTGTGGCAACGCACGGTGAGCGCGCGGCCGCAGACGGTCATATCCGCCGCGAGCGGTTTGATCGCGGGATCGAGCGCGCCCCTGCGGCCCATCGCCTCATGGACGGTCGCGGCCGCCTGTCCCTCGTATGCGCGCAGCAACGCGGGATCGCAGCGCGGGACGTCCCTTCTGATGTGCGTCAATTGATACCCCACCCTTCTCGGTATTCTCTTCGTCGTCATAGAGTATAAATTATGTCGACAATCTACTATGAATATAGCACACAAAATATCCCGTGTCAAGGGAATTCATTTTGGCAATATGCACATAAATTCGGTCAGATTCTCTCTGTTGACACGGTTCTATTTTTTCGCGGCAAGACGTAAAAAGGCCCCGCGGGCAATGCCCGCGGGGCCTTTCGGAAGAGATTTTTGATTTAACGGCCGGTGTTCGGGACCGGCTTCTGGTTGTTGGAAACGTCGATCGACGGGACCTCGGTATCGTCATCGTCGTCATAGTAGCTGTCGATATCCAGCTCGGTGTCCGAGACGATGTAGGTGCCGAGCGTCCGGGTCCGGGTGGTCCAGCCCTCGATCTCGCGGTCGTCTTCCGAGTAGGTGAACATCGCGGTCACGTCCTCGAGGTAGCCGTCCTTGTCGAGGCGGTAGATATAGACGTCGTGCGGATTGGGGGTGTAGTCGTCGTCATCGTCCCACGGGATGCCCAGCGTCAGATAGGCGCGGGAGGTCGAGGGGATGCTCGGGTTGCCGACGAAGTCATAGAACCACAGGTCTGCGTCGACGGGATCGCCGTACTCGGAATAGATGTCGCTCATCGACTTGGTGGACAGGCGCGCGTAGAAGTCCTTCGCGTCGTCGTCGGCGGTGAACTCGAGCGCCGCGCGGTCGTCGCCCCAGATGAGGACGTTGTTCTCGTTGGCCTCGGGGCTGAAGTAGATTTTCTCGCCCGTGTCAGCGTCGCCGTCTGAGCCGGAAACCTTCTTGTTGCTGATCCACATGTTGAGGTTCAGGATGGCGGTTTCGCCCTTCTTCCAGCTGCCGTCCTTATCCTTTTTCGCCTTGAATTCGATCTCGGCGTTCGCCTTGCGCTCGTCGGTCGAAGTCATGTCCTTCAGCGTGACCTTCAGGTAGCTGGCGCGGGTCATGCCGCCCAGGCGCTTCTCCTCCACCTGCTCGATCTTGCTGATGAGGGACTTGCCGTCGCCGTCCTTGTCGACCGAGATCTTGAAGAGGTTGTCGTCGACAAGCTGGCTCGCGCGGGCCTTGCCGCCGCCGCTCAACTCGGTGACGTAGTCGTTGCCCGCATCGCCCAGCTTGATATAGAAGGTCTGGTTCGGGAGCACGCCGTCGAGCACGACCTTGCCGTCGCTGGAAGGCCGCGGGAAGCTGCTGCCGGAATTATCCTCCAGCCAGTCGCCGTCGTCGTCGTAGACGCCGATGGGGCGGTAGACATACGACGGAACGGAAGTGCCTCCATTATACTTGAAGGTCGCAGAAATATCGACATCAGAAGTTCCAACTGTATAGGTGGAAGTATCGCCGTCCTGTGTTGCTCCGGTGACCGTGAGCTTATCGAGCACATAGCCGTTATCCGGCGTTGCCGTAACGGTAAATTTCGCATCTTTCGCGACTTGGTCGCCGCTCTTGATCTCAGTACCGTTTACCGTCACCTTGATGCTGCCGTTACTGTCTGTCTTCCACTTGACGGCATGGGTCACGACGGGAACCGGATCCTTAACAAATGCGGCCGTAATCGATGTGATCTCTTTGTCCACCGTGTAGGTAGAACCGGTGATTTTTACGCCGTTTACTTGGATCGAATCGGGCGTAAGCGTATAGCCCTGTCCCGCAGTCGCGGTAATCGTGATCTGAGTCCCATCGTCAACCATATCGCCCGACGAGACGTTCCCGCCGTTTGTCTTGGCAACGCTGATCGT
>NZ_DBMDHH010000108.1:0-1559 GCF_057433415.1 Anaerotruncus sp.
GTGCCCGTCTACCGCGGCGCGGAAAAGCCGATGTTCTGCGAGCTGCACACCGCCGCCGAGATTCACGGGGCGGACGGCCTGCACGGGTTCACCCTGCCGGCGCCGAAAACCGCCTACGCCGAAGGGCACGCGTGGGACGCCATCTACCGCGAGGCGCGCGCCCTGGGGGGCGAACTCGAGATCATCGCGGTCGGGCCGCTCACCAACCTCGGCATCGCGTTTTCCAAATATCCCGACCTGCCCCGGTATCTCAAAAAGATCACCATCATGGGGGGCGCGGTCGCCTACGGCAACACGACCTCCGCGGCGGAGTTCAACATCTACGCCGACCCCGAGGCCGCCGAGATGGTCTTCCGCGCGGGCGTGCCCATCGCGATGTGCGGGCTTGACGTGACCCACCAGTCCTGCCTCCTGCCCGAAGAGATCGACGAGATCGCCGCCCTGCCCTCCCCGCAGGCGCGGTACGCGGCCAAGCTGCTCGGCTACACGCTCAGCTGGAAGGACCGCTACCACAGCATCGGCGCGGTGCTGCACGACCCCTGCGCGCTGATCTACGCGCTCGACCCGTCGATGTTCGAGTCGAAGCGCTGCTGGATCGGCGTCGAGACGAAGGGTCCCGTCACACGCGGCAAAACGGTGACCGACTGCTACAGCGACGCCAAAAAGGAACCGAACGCCGACCTCGTCACCGGGGTCGACCGGGCGCGTTTCGCCGCGAAGGTCCGCGAGCTGCTCGCGGCCTACTGACCGCATAGAAGCATAAAAAGCCGGCAGGCACTTTCGTGCCTGCCGGCTTTTTCTTTGGGTTCCGGGCGCGTCAGCCCTCGGGGGGCGTGACGACCCACTTGATGCAGTTGTCGAGATGGTGTTCAAAGACGCGGTAGCCCTCCATGATCCCGTTGAGAGGGCCCCGGTGGGTGATGAGCAGCGAGGTGTCGATCCGGCCCGCTTCGATCAGGCGCATCAGCTCGGGGCCGTGGCAGGCGTCCGCGCCGCCCGTCTTGAAGATGAGGTTTTTGCCGTACATCTCGGGCAGCGGAAGCACCTGCGCCTCCTCGTAGAGCGCGACAAGCGAGACGACCGCGTTGGGCCGCGCGATCTTCCACGCGGTCTGGAAGGTGTTTTTTCCGCCCGCGGCCTCGATGACCGCGTCGGCGCCCCGGCCCCCGGTCAGCGCGCGCACCGCCTCCTCGACGTCGGTTTCGGCGGGATTGACGAGGTCGTCGGCAAGGCCGCGCTCCTTCGCGAGGTTCAGGCGGAAGGGGTTGACGTCGATCAGGACGGTCCGCCCCGCCCCGAACAGCCGCACGCACTCGGCGGCGCAGAGGCCCACCGGCCCCGCGCCGAGGATGGCGACCGTGTCGCCGAGGCGGATATCCGCGAGCTCCGCGCCGAAATAGCCGGTCGCGAGGATGTCGCCCAGGAAGAGCGCGTCCTCATCCGAGACGGAATCTGGAATTTTCACAAGCCCCCGGTCGGCGAAGGGCACCCGCACATACTCCGCCTGGCCGCCGTCGATGCGGCAGCCGAGCTCCCAGCCGCCCTTTTCGCAGTTGTTG
>NZ_DBMDHH010000048.1:0-18844 GCF_057433415.1 Anaerotruncus sp.
CGCCCCCATCTTCTTCAAGTGAGCCCCCCTTGAGCGCCCTTCTTCCGCCGACTTCTTGGGCGCGCAAGAAGTCGGCCCGCCCGCCGGGGCGGGTCCCGGCAATCTTTGCCGCCGAAGGCGGCTCATCTGAAGCGCCCCGGAGGGGTGCGAAAAAGCCTTCCGTCCCCTGGGCGGAAAATCTAAGAAGAAGCTCCGCCGGGCGGCCGTCGGTGGGACACGCCTCCGGCACCAGGCCTGCGGGCCGTCGCAGCGCGGCAGCCTCCGCCGCTCACCGAGCGGCAAATCTCCCAAAAATCCATTTAAAAAGCACCCTGACCTCATGGAAAACGAGCGGCAGCAGCGCGAGCAGCAGCAGGTCGACCCACTCGGTAAAGGAGAGCGCGACGGTGCCGAACGCGGCCGTCAGGAAGGGGACCTCGGTGACGGCGATCTGGAGGCCGACGCCGACGGCGAGGGAAAGGAGCATCGTCCGGTTTTCGAGGTGGTTCATGCGGAAGACGGAGCGGTCGACGTCGCGCATGCCGACGGCGTGGAAAAGCTGGGAGGTGGCGAGCGTCACGAAGGCGTAGGTCTGCGCGTGGATGAGGACGCTGGGGTTTTCCAGCAGCGCGCGGATGCCGCCGAAGGAGATGGGCGCGTCCGCCAAAGTAAGCATCCGGATGGGCGAATAGAGGAAGGCGGCCAGCGTCATCCCGGCGATCACGACGCCGTAAAAGAGGGTGAGCGCGAACCCGCCGTGCGCGAAGAGGCTCTCCTGCGGGTCGCGGGGGCGCTGCTTCATAATGCCGGGGGCCTTGGTGTCCACGCCGAGCGCGAGTCCGGGCAGGCTGTCGGTAATGAGGTTGACCCAGAGGATGTGGATCGCGCGCAGCGGGGCGGCCAGTCCGGCGGCGATCGATACGAACATCGCGATCACCTCGCCGAAGTTGGAGGAGAGCAGGAAGAGCACCGACTTTTTGATGTTGGCGTAGATGCCGCGCCCCTCGCGCACCGCCTTTTCGATGGTGGCGAAGTTGTCGTCGGTGAGCACCATGTCCGCCGCGCCCTTGGCCACGTCGGTGCCGGTGATCCCCATCGCCACGCCGATGTCCGCGGCCTTGAGGGAGGGCGCGTCGTTGACCCCGTCGCCCGTCATCGAGACGATGTGGCCCCGGCTCTTGAGCGCCTTCACGATCATGACCTTATGCTCGGGGGAGACGCGTGCGAACACCCGCAGATCCTCCACCCGCGCGTCAAGCTGTTCCTGGGACATCTCCGCGAGCTCCGCGCCGGTCAGGCACTGCTCCTCCCGCTCGGCGATGCCCAGCTCCTTAGCGATCGCAAGCGCGGTGTCGCGGTGGTCGCCGGTGATCATGACGGTGCGGATGCCCGCGTTTTTGAATTCCCGCACGGCCGCCTTCGCCTCGGGGCGGGGCGGGTCGATCATGCCGGTGAGGCCGACGAAGCAGAGGTGCTCCTCCTCGGCGGCTTCGTTTCCCTCCCGCCGCGCGAGCGCCAGCACCCGCAGTGCGAGCTTTGCCATCTCGCCCGCCGCCGCGAGGATCTCCTCCCGGTCGGCACCGGTCATCGGGCGTTCGGCGCCGTTTTCGAAGATGCGTTCGCACCGGGCGAGCAGGATGTCGGTCGCGCCCTTCGTATAGGAGACGGTTCCCGCGCCGGTTTTGTGCACGGTGGTCATCATCTTGCGGTCGGAGTCGAACGCCTGCTCGCCGACGCGCGGCATCCCGGCTTCAAGCCCTTCCCTGCTCACGCCGAGCGGCGCGCCCATGTCGAGCAGCGCGAGCTCGGTGGGGTCGCCCACCCGCGCGCCGTCCGCGGTGGAGGCGTCGTTGCAGAGCACAAAGCCGGTGACGAACTCCCGGTCGCGGCCGTAGTCGAGTTCGCTTACGCCGCGCAGCACGCCGTCCAGCCAGACCTTGGTGACGGTCATGCGGTTCTGGGTGAGGGTACCCGTCTTGTCCGAGCAGACGACGCTGACCGCGCCGAGCGTCTCGACCGACGGCAGCCGCCGCACGATCGTGTTGACCTTGACCATCCGCTGGACGCCGAGCGCGAGCACGATGGTCACGACGGCGGGCAGGCCCTCGGGGATCGCCGCGACGGCCAGAGAGATGGCGGTCAGCAGCATTTCGGGGATGTCGCGGCGCTGGAGCACCGCGATGCCGAACATCGCCAGGCAGACGACGACCGCCACGACGCCCAGGATCTTGCCGAGGTCGGCCAGCCGCTTCTGGAGCGGGGTGAGCTCCTGCTTCTGCCCGGCGAGCATCGCCGCGATCCGCCCGATCTCGGTGTCCATGCCGGTGGCGGTCACGACCCCCTCGCCCCGCCCATAGGCCACGCTCGTCGAGGAAAAGGCCATATTCACCCGGTCGCCGATGCCCGGCTCCCCCTCGGCCACGAACGCGGCGTCCTTTTCGGCGGGCACCGATTCCCCGGTGAGGGCGCTCTCCTCCACCTTGAGGTTGACCGACTGGAGAAGGCGCAGGTCGGCGGGGACCACCCGTCCGGCCTCGAGCAGCACAATGTCGCCCGGCACGAGGCCGGCGGCGGGCACCTCGGAAAGCCTGCCGTCCCGGCGCACGAGCGCGTTGGGGCTCGAGAGCTTTTTGAGCGCCTCGAGCGCCTGCTCCGCCTTGGCCTCCTGCGTCATGCCGATGACGGCGTTTAAGAGCACAACGAGCAGGATGATCACCGCGTCGGAGACTTCCCGCAGGAAGATGGAGATCGCCGCCGCGGCAAAGAGGATGTAGATCATCGGGTCGTTGAGCTGGGAAAGGAACATCGCGAGCTTCGATTTCCGCTTCTTTTCCGCAAGCTCGTTGGGCCCGTGCTTTTGGAGGCGCGCCGACGCCTCGGCCGCGGTCAGCCCCCTGGCGGGGTCCACGCCGAGCTTCCCGCAGGTCTGCCGGATATCCTTCTGAGTAAACAATTGCCACACTCCCTCAAACTGTTGTCAGGACTATTGTTGTCCGCAGACGATAGAACTATCAAAAAACAGCCGTCCGGATATATGGCCATTTTTATTGCTTCACAATAAAAAAGACCTTCAACATGCCTGCGGCACGCTAAAAGTCTTGTTACCTCACACGGACCCCAGGCCAGGGCTTGCGCCCGCGGTGTTGACCTGGGATTTAAAACGACTCCCTTATTAGCTTATGTCCAGTTTACCGGGGAAATTTTGTTTAGATTGGGATTTTTTATGAAGAAAATGTGAATTCTGCGTCCCTTCCCATTGATGAAACCTTCCGCATTGGATATCCTAAAGGAAGAAACGCAAGGAGTGTGAACGCCATGGCAACCTTCCAGGAGCTCTACCAGACGCTGCTCGCCGCGCAGGCGCGCAGCAACCTGCCCGAAGCGATCAAATACATCCGCACCCAGCAGGACTTCGATCCCAAGCAGCTCGACTGCCTCTTGAATCCCCAAAAGCACCCGCTCGTCTGGCGGACGGGCGAATGCGGCTGCGCGCCCGGCGAGGGCGCGTGCGAACGCGCCTGCTCGTTCGACGCGATCCATTCCGCGCCCGAAGAGGGCGGGCGGGTCGCGATCGACGTGACCCGCTGCGTCGGCTGCTCCGCCTGCATCGACGCGTGCGCCGCCAAAAAGCTCGAGGCGAGCCGGGACGCCGTCGCCGCGATGGAGGCGGTGCGCCGTCACGAGGGCCCCGTCTACGCGCTCGTCGCGCCCGCCTTCATGGGCCAGTTCTCCGAGGCGGTCACGCCCGGCATGCTGCGCAGCGCCTTTTTGCGGCTCGGGTTCGACGGGATGATCGAGGTCGCGCTCTTCGCGGACATCCTCACCCTCAAGGAGGCGCTCGAGTTTGACAAGAACATCACCCGGGAGGGCGACTTCCAGCTCACGAGCTGCTGCTGCCCCCTGTGGATCGCGATGATCCGCAAGATCTACAGCGAGCTGCAGTCCCACCTGCCCGCGTCGGTCTCCCCGATGATCGCCTGCGGCCGTTCGGTCAAGGCGCTGCACCCCGACGCGCTGACCATCTTCGTCGGCCCCTGCATCGCCAAAAAGGCGGAGGCGCGCGAAAAGGACCTCGCGGGCGCGGTCGACTACGTGCTGACCTTCCAGGAGGTGCGGGACATCTTCGCGGCGGCGGGGATCGACCCGGCCAAGCTGGAGGACCGCGAGCGCGACCACTCCTCCCGCGCGGGGCGCATCTACGCGCGCACCGGCGGGGTGAGCGAGGCGGTCCGCTCGACCGTCGAGCGGCTCAACCCCCACCGCAAAATTTCGATGCGCACCCGGCAGGCGGACGGCGTGCCCGGTTGCCGTGCGCTCATTGACGACCTGCTCGCGGGGAAGATCGACGCGAACTTCTTCGAGGGGATGGGCTGCGTGGGTGGCTGTGTGGGCGGCCCCAAGCGGATCATCCCGCGCGAGGAGGGGGAGCGCAACGTGGACGCCTACGGCGGCGACGCGGCCAGCCCCACGCCGATCGACAACCCCTATGTGATCGAGCTGCTCGGCCGGCTGGGATATCCCACGGTGGAAAGCCTGCTCACCGAAAACGACATCTTCTCCCGCAAATTCTGAAAAACACCAGGCGAGGGCCGCGGCAGACGCCGCGGCCCTCGCCTTTTACTCGGTTTCCGCTCAGGTGAAGAGGCCCTTGAGCCAGCCGAAGAAGCCCTGCTTCTCCTCGACGGGGGCGGCCGTCTCCTCGGCGGGTTCGGGGATCTTGACCTCGTCGGTCTTCATGACGAACTTGACGTCGGTGTCGAGGCCCTCGGGCGCGGCGGTGAAGACGCCGTACTCCTTCGAGAGGTCGACGTAGCGGTCCTTGCGTTCGAGCAGCTCGTCGAGGTCGTCGAGCTTTTCGATCGCGCTGTCCGCGGCGCCCTTGTCCTTGAGGCGGTCGAGGGTGGCGATCATGCCGCGGGAGAGGGAAATCTTCTCATCCTGTAGCATGTTGCGCATCGTCTCGGTGATGTCGCGGTGCGCGTCGAGGTCGTCGCGCATCCGGAGCAGCGTGGTGATCGTCTCGGGCGACTCGTGCAGGCTCTTGTGGATGTCGGTGCGCTTCAAATCGCGGCGCAGCGCCTTGATGATCGGGCGGGCGTCGGTAAGGTCGTCGCGCAGGTCGTCGATGTTCTCCACCTCGTCGAGCAGGTTGGTCTCGTCGAGCTTTTTGAGCAGGAGCACGAGCGTCTCCATGTTGTCGGTGTTCTCCTTGAGGTGGCCGAGCATCCTGTCGAGGTACTTCTGCACCTCGGTGCCCTGGAGCTGGCCCGCCATCTGCTCGAGGCCGGGGCCGTACCGGTTCACGTCGTCAAGCAGCTTGAGCAGCTCGTCGGGGCCGATCGCCACGACCAGCTTTTCCATCTGCTCGACCATGCCCTTCATGGCCATCAGCTGCTGGTATTGCTCGGTGGGGACCGGGACCGTGCCGCCGCTGCGCGCGCTGCGGGCGCGCGGCGCGCTTTCGACGATCTCCTTCAGTTCATCGTCGCCCGCCTTGTTCAAATATTCGTCGATCGCGCCGGTCAGCAGATAGTAGCCGGCCGTCGTCCCGGTGATCTCCGCATAGACGTCCATGCGGTCCTCGTCCACCGGCTTCTTCACGGTGTCGTCCACCTTGGAACCGTCGTCGGGCGCGGGAGCGGGGTCCGCGTCCCCGCCGCCTTCGCCGCCCTCGCCGGAGCTGCCGTCCGCGTCGTCCCCGGAGGGGTCGTCCGTGCCGGCGGGCGGGTCCTTCTTCTCTTCCGCGGGAGGCTCTTCGCCCTTCCCGGCGGCTCCCGCGTCCTCCCCGCCGGACGATTCGATGTACTCGGCCAGCACCGCGGTCACGCCCTCCGGTTCGCTGACCACCGGCCCGCTCGCGGCGGGATCGCTTGCGGTCGGCTCGCTCGTCGTGGGCTCACTCGTCGTGGGCTCGCTCGTCGTGGGCTCACTGGTCGTGGGCTCGCTCGTCGTGGGCTCGCTCGTCGTGGGCTCGCTCGTCGTGGGTTCACCGGTCGTGGGCTCGCCGGTCGCGGGCTCGCTCGTCGTGGGTTCGTCTGTGGCCGGCTCGTTTACAGTCGGCTCGCTCGTGACCGGTTCGGCCTTTTTGTCGCCCTCCCTGCGGATCGGGCGGATGTGTCCCGGATCGACGATGTCGCCGTTCGCGCTGGCGCGCACCAGCTCGTCGCGCAGGGTCGGATTCAGCTTGGAGCCGGAGAGGACGTCGTCGAGCTTCCCGGCGGCGTCGGGGTTATTGATGTAGCCCATGACGACCTGCCGCGCCTGCAGGCGGGTCTGCTGCGCCTCCAGCTGGACCTTCATCTGCCGGCAGATCTCCAGGAACTGCTGGAGCGCCTGGAGGCCCTCCCGGTATCCCTCGGGGTCGGAGGCCTGCGCGGTTTTGACGCCCGCGTAGACCGTCTTGAGGTCGTCCAGCAGGGTCTGTAAGCCGCCCTGGTCCGCCTGCGCGATGATCTGGTCGAGCTGCGCCTTGAGCGCCTTGTTCTTTTGCAGCTCGTCGTAGTCGTCCACCAGCTCCTGCAAGCGGTTGGGGCTCAAATCGTCCACGAGGTCGAAGAGGTCGGCGAGATCGTCGTCGTCGAGCAGGGTGCCCATCGCCTTTTCGCTCAGGTCGTGGTCGATGCGGTCGTAGAGGCGGACGTTCTCGTCGGTGACGTATTTGGGCAGGATATCGAGGATATCCTTGTTGAGGTCGTAGAAATCGAAGACGTCGTCGATGATCAGCTTGGCCGCGTCGGTGCGTTCGGGGTCGGTGAGCAGCGAACGGATGTCGCGGTCGGGGTCGAGGGTCTCGAGGTCGTTTTGCATGTCGCGCAGGTCGTAGAGGTCCTGCTCCATGTCGTCGAACTCGTCGCTCTTTTTAAGGTCGTTGAGGTCGGGCAGCTCGGGGGAGGCCGCGATCATGATCGGGCCCATCTCAAAGTCGACGACGTCGGCGGTGACGGTGAACTCCTCGGGGAAGTCGAGGTCGTTCAGTTCCTGGACGCTGTAGCTGTCGAGCGCGAGGCTGTCGCCGAGCCCCGGCAGGCAGACCATCGCGACCACCTGGCTGCTGCCGTCGGTGACGACCGAGCCGTCGCTGACCTTGACGTTGCCGAAGGTGTCGTCCGGGAGGGCCATGCCCGCCGCCACCATGAGCGGCGTGTACATGACGGTCTTTTCCCCGCCGATCTCCACCTCATGCTTCGAGGTGTTTTTGAAGGAGAGGCGGATCTCCAGCCTGCCGGATTTCCCCGCCAGCTCCTGCGGGTCGTACTCCTTCCCGTCGAGCCGGTAGGTGATCTTCACCTCGAGCGGCAGCTCCTTGCCGGTGCGTCCGGTGTAGTAGAGGTCGGTGCCGTCGAGCTGCCAGCTCAGGCGCTCCCCCTCCTGCCGGGGGCCCCGGTCCCCCTTGATGTTCTCGATGTCCTTGAGGTCGGAGACGTCCTCGAAGGTCACGCCGGGCGTGTCGCTGTGCAGCCAGTCGGTGACCACCGTGTCGTAAGGGCGGCCGTTCGGGTCGAGGTTGACGTAGACCGTCTCGCTCTTCTTGGTGCCGATGAGATTCTCCGGCTTCTCCTTTTCCGGTTCCGCCTGGACCTGCGCCGCGGCGGGCTGGGCGGGTTCCTCGGCGGACGCCGCCGCGCAGCCCGAAAGCAGCGTGGAGGCCGCCACCGAAAGGGCGAGCAGCACGCAGAGCGCGCGCAAGGAAAGGTGCATTGGTTTCATATCGATTCCCCCTGTTTCGCATGGAGCTCTTTGAGCCGTTTTCCCAGCCGCTTTCTCGGCTGCGGGGTGATGTCGCTGCGCCAGTTGTGGGAGGTCTTCGCGATGAAGCCCTCGCAGGCGAGCAGCACCGACGGCAGGATGAAGATGCTGACCAGCGCGCTGATGACGGCGCCGCGCGCCAGCATCGAGCAGATGCTCTTGATGATCTCGATTTTCGAGATGAGCGAGACGCCGAAGGTCGCGCAGAAGAAGACCGAGGCGCTCGTGATGATCGATTTGTCCGAGGCGCTCGAGGCGATCTTGATCGCCTCGACGCGCTCATGCCCGTTTTGCAGCTCCTCGCGGAAGCGGGTGGTCATCAGGATGGCGTAGTCGACCGTCGCGCCCAGCTGGATGCAGCCGATGACGATGGGCGACACAAAGGGGATGACCGTCCCGGTCAGGGCCGGGATGCCCTGGTTGATGAAGATCGACAGCTCGATGGCCGCCACGAGGATGACCGGCACGGTGAACGACTTGAAGGTCAGCCCCACGATCACCAGGATCGCCAGCACCGAAAGCACGTTGGTCACCTGGATGTCGACCGTCGTGATGTCCATCAGGTCCTTGGTCATCGCGCCCTCGCCGGTGATCAGCGCGCCGGGGTCGTACCGCTTGGCAATTTCATTCAGCGCCTCGATCTGGGCGTTTTCCTCCTCGCGCGCCGCCTTGTAGCGGGAGTTGATCATGAGCATCTGCTTGCCGTCCTTCTTGCAGATGTCCTTGAGCTCCTGCGGGATGAAATTGTCCGGGATGCCCGGGCCGACGAATTTATTGTAGGCGAGCAGCGCCTCCACCCCGTCGACCTTCTCCATCTCCTTTTCCATCGCGTTCAGCCGGTAGGCGGGGAGGCTGTCGTCGACGATCACGAAGTGTGTGGTCGCCATGTCGAACTCGTCCTTGAGCTTGTTGGTCGCCACGGTCGACGGCAGATCCTCCGGAAGCGACTGGTCGATGTTGTAATAGATCTGCGTCCTGCTCTGCATGATGAGCGCCGGCACGAAGAGCACGAGGAAAATCGCGACAAAGGTCTTTTTGTGGTCGATGATCCAGTCGTTGAGCCTTGTCAGGTCGGGGATGAGCGACCGGTGGCTCCAGCGGTGGATCGGCTTATCGAAGACGAGGATGAGCGAGGGCAGCACGACGAGCACCACGAGGATGCCGATGACGATGCCCTTGGCCATCACGAGCCCGAGGTCGGGCCCGAGCCCGAGGCGCATGGCGCAGAGCGCCAAAAAGCCCGCCACGGTGGTCGTCGACGACCCGGACAGGGAGACGAACGCCCCCTGGATGGCGCTCGCCATCGCGTCCCGCCGGTCCTCGAACCGCTCCTTCTCCTCGTCGTACCGGTCAAAGAGGAAGATCGAGTAGTCCATCGAGACGCCCAGCTGTAAGATCGCGGCGATCGCCTTGGTGATGTAGGAGACCTGCCCCAGAAAGATGTTGGTGCCGAAGTTGTAGGCCACCGCGAAGCCGATGCCCATCAAAAAGACGAAGGGCAAAACAACCGATTCCATCGTGAGCGACATGGCGACGATCGAGAAAACGACCGCCAGCAGCGTGTAGAAGGGCATCTCCTGTTCAACGAGGTCCTTGGTGTCCTTGAGGAAGATCGACACGCCCGCCAAAAAACACCGTTCGTCGCAGAGGGCGCGCACCTCGTCGATCGCCCGCAGCGTCTCGTTGGAGGCGCCGGGGTGCTCGAACTGGACGATGATCATCGTTGAATCCTTCGCCTTTTCGCTGTAGAAGATATCCTTGATCTCGTCCGGGAGGATCTCCTTGGGGACGCTGATGTCGAGCATGCTGGAGATCCACATCGCGTCGCTCACACCGGGGACCTCCTCGATCGCGTCCCGCAGCTTTTCCACGTCGCGCGCGGGCATCCCCTCGACGACCAGCATCGCGGTCGCCGCGCTGTGGAAGGTGTCCTCGAGAACCGCCTGCCCCTGCGAGGAATCGAGCTCTTCGGGCAGGTAGGAGAGGATATCGTAGTTGACGCGGGTGTTGATCGCGCCGTACAGGCTGGGCAGGAGCAGCAGCAGCGCGAGAAGGATGATCGTCTTTGGCGAGCGCGTGAGCGCCCGCGCAAATTTCTTGAGCAAGCCAAAACCCCCTCATTCCATGCGGGAAGCGCCAAGCCGCGCCTCCCCTTCTTAAACCATACCCAATATATCACCCGGCCGGCGCGATGTAATTAGACAGATTTTTCATCTGTCTAAAAATACGACACCTCCCCCGAACTGTCGTTTTTTTTGACAAATCCGCTTTTTGTCTATACCGCGGCCGGCATCGGGCGGATATAATAAAGTCGGAAAACACTCTTGAGGAGGCCGCGGACATGGAATTTCAGCACCGGATGCTGCGCGCGGTGGTGGCCGGGATCGTCGACAAGGCGCTGCGCGACCTTCCGCGCGACCCGAAGCGCAGCCTGCGCAACCTCGTGGACCTCGGGGACAGCTGCGCGAAGGGCCCGCAGCAGAAGCTCTTTTTCGCGCGGGCGCACGCCGCGCTGCAAAGCCCCGCCTCCCCCTATTACCAGCTTGCCGCGGACGCCGTCAACTGGGTGGACCCGCGCGCCCTGCGCGCGATGGGGGTCAACCTTGGCGCGTCGGGGCTCACCTGGGGAGTCGGACGGCTCCGCCAGGAGGAGGCCGCGCGGGGCGGGCACCTGCCCTGGATGCTCCTGCTCGACGGGCCCGCCCGGGCGGATTCCCCCGTCCCGCGCGAGGCGAACGCCCTCGGCTGCTATACCTTCGTGCTGCGCGGCGCCGACGCGCGGGAGGCCTGCGCGCTCGCCGCGCGCTGGCCCGAGAGCGCCTTCTTCGCCGAGCTGCCCGCCGCGCAGATCACCCCCGAGACCGCCGCCCTGCTTGAAAAGGCCCCCAACCTCGCCGTCTCGGTCGACGTCACGCCCGAAACGGACGCCTCCGAGGCCTTCGGGCTCCTGCACGCGGCCCGCAGGTTCTACGGCTTCGCGGCCGCCTGCACCTCCCGGACCGCCGACGCCCTGCTGGACGGGGCGTTCCTCGACCGGATGCGCGCCGGGCACTGCCTCTACGGCTGCTTTCGCTGCCCCACCGGGGAGCCCGCCCTCGAGGACAGGCTCTGCCGGACGGTGAACGGCGACCGCGGCCGCCGCAAGGGGCGTCCGCTGCTGCTCATCGACTTCCGCCGCGACGTGCAGTCCGTCGCCGAGGCGGTCTCCCCGGGAAGCCGCGCGCTGCGCGTCAACCCCGCGCTGCCGCTCGGCCCGCAGCTCTCCCCGCGATCGGAAAACGTGATCTGAACGGCAAAACGCCCGGCATCCTTTCGGATGCCGGGCGTTTCCGGTTCGCGTCCGCCGGTCTGCCGGCGGACGCTTATTCCTTCTTATATTTTTCCAGCGCGTAATGGATGCTCGCGTCGGTCATCTCCTTGACCCGCAGGATGTAGCCGTCCGGCTCCTCCTTCATGCCGTGCCGTGCCCATTTCATGATGAGCCCCACGAACGCGAACGCGTAGAAATCGGCGATGAATTCGAGGTCCTCCTCGCCGATCGGGCTTTCTCCGAGCAGCTCCTCCGCGAGCGACCGGACCAGCCCCCGGGCAAATTCCAGCAGGTACTCCTGGAAGGAGTTCTGCCCCGGCGTGCTCAGGGCGTTGATGTAAAAGCGCTTGTTGTCCCGCATGTAGCGGCAGAGCGCGCCCAGGCCGTCGGTCCAGTGGGCGCGGTCGGAAAAGCTGCTCATGAGCTTGACCGTCTCGGTATAGTAAATCCAGTTGACAAGCTCGTATTTGTCCTTGAAGTGGTAGTAGAAGGTCTGGCGGTTTACCCCGCAGTTGGAGGTGATGTCCCCCACCGAGATCTTTGAAAGCGGCTCCCGCTCCATCAGCTCCTTGATGGACGCGGCCAGCGCCTGCTTGGTGATCATTGAATCCGCCATGCCATCCCCCCTTTGCCGCCTTTCGGGACGCCTCTATTCTAATACAAATCCTTCCGGTTTGCAACCGTGGGCGGGAAGCTTCCGCGTCCCTTGCGCCGCGCGGTGAAATGTGCTAAACTGGGGAAAACCCGGCGCCCGGGCGGGCGGAAGGAGGCGGACGGATGAGTTTGAGCAGCGAGCCGGTCCGGCGGGAGGACGACCTCCTGCGGATGATCGACGAAGGCATCGCCGCGCTTGAGACGGACGAGGAGTTCTCCAAAACGGTGCAGGCGATCGGCGAATTTTGCAGCCGGAATGAAAAACCGGACCCGGAGGAGCCCTGAACGGGCCACTCCGGGAAAAGAGGCGGACGCTCCAAACGGAGCGCCCGCCTCTTTTTCATTTTGCCAACGCGCGCGGCTCAGATGAACGCCTGCTCGACGCGGATGACCGCGAAGTATTTTGAATCGATCGCCTGCACCCCCTCGCGCACCCGCTGGGCAACCTGCGCGTCGCTCAGGCGGAAGCGGTGGGGCACCGTCACGTCGAAGATCAGGTTGGTGTGGGTGACGCCGTTCACCATGCGGAAGTCGTGGATCGAGATCGACGGGTCGATCCCGCGCACCATCTCCTCCACACGCTCCCGCAGCGCGCCGATCTCGCCGTGGTCGACGGCGACGGGGTCCATATGGATGGTCACGTCGCAGCCGAACTTGTGCCGCAGCTCCAGCTCGATGACGTCCACCGCGTCGTGCATGGTCAAAATGTCCGCGTTGCAGGGCATCTCGGCGTGCAGCGAGATGATCCGCCGGCCCGGCCCGTAATCGTGCACGATGAGGTCGTGCACCCCTGACACCTCGTCATGGGCGAGCACCGTCTCCTCGATCTGCCGGACGAACGCGGCGTCCGGGGCCTGTCCGAGCAGAGGGGAGAGGCTGTCGCGCGCGGTGGTCCAGCCGGTATAGAGGATGAAGAGAGCCACAAGCATGCCGATCCAGCCGTCGATGTTAAGCTTGGCAAAGTAGCTGACGGCGATCCCGAGTACGACCGCGGAGGTCGCGACCGCGTCGGTGAGGCTGTCCATGGCGGTCGCTTTCATCGCGGTGGAGCCGAGCCGGCTGCCGAGCGAGCGGTTGAACCAGCACATCCACAGCTTGACGGCGATCGAGAGGAGCAGGATGACCACCGACACGGCGCTGAACGACACCGCCTCGGGGCGCAGGATCTTCGCGATCGAACCGCGCGCCAGCTCGACCCCGACGAGCAGGATGGCCATCGACACGGCCAGCCCCGAGACGTACTCGATCCGCCCGTGCCCGAAGGGGTGCTCGCTGTCCGAGGGGGCGCAGGCCATCTTGAAGCCGACGAGGGTCACGACCGACGAGCCCGCGTCGGAGAGGTTGTTGAAGGCGTCCGCCACGATCGCGATCGACGAGGTGAGCCACCCGGCGGCCGCCTTGGCCGCGAAGAGGCAGAGGTTGAGGACGATCCCCACCACGCCCGAAAAAACGCCGTACCGTCCGCGCACCTCCGGGTCCTCCACCCGGTCGCTGTCCCGCACGAAGCGGCGCAGCAAAAAGTTGATCATATCCCATTCATCCAATCCGTGCAAATTGCGGGCCCGCCGGGGCCCGCGGCTGAAAAGGGGCGGGCCGCGACCCGCGCGTCCCGCCCCGACATAACCGGTTTATTTTTCCCAGAGGGCCTCCATCTTTTCGCGGATGCGGGCGCGCCGCGCGGCGGTCGCCTCCGCGTCGACCTTGAATTCGCCGATCTCATGGACGACGATGTCGCCCTCCCCCGCCTCGCGGGGCAGGCGCGCGCGCTCGACGCCGATCGTCTCGCCGTTTTCCGCCTCCAGGATGGCAAAATTCCCCTCGAGCCGGTCGATGCTGTACCGCATGGGTATTTCGTTCACTTCCTCATGGCCGCAAAGCTTTTGATCAGCTCCACCGCGTCCCCGGTGGACAACAGGCTGCTGTCGAACGAGAGGTGGTAGCTGCCGATCTCCCCCCACTTTTTGTCCGAGTAGGAGTTATAATACGCGGCGCGTTTTTTATCGATTTTGGAGATCATGTCCTTGGCCTCGCCGCCGCTCATCTCATAGAGCCGCTTGACCCGCTCGACGCGGTACTGGAGCGGCGCGTGGATGAACACGTTGAGGCAGTCCGGCTCGTCGCGCAGCGCGTAATCGGCGCAGCGCCCGACGATGACGCAGTCGCGCTCCCGGACGATCTTGCGGATCGCGTCGAACTGCGCCAGAAACAGCTTCTGGTTGATCGGGACATGGTCCACGCCCATCAGATTCCCCATGGAATACGGATTGACCGACATGGAATAGAGCAGGCTGCTGACCGGTTTTTCATCGTTGCTTTCAAACAGGTCCCTGCTGATGCCGCTTTCCTTCGCCGCAACCTCGAGCAGCTCCTTGTCGTAGAACTCCACGCCGAGGGAATCCGCCAGCGCCTTCCCGATCTCCCGGCCGCCGCTGCCAAACTCTCTCCCGATGGTCACGATCACCCGTTTCGCCATGACAACCGCTCCTTTCCCGCCCATTTTACACAGGCCGTACGCATTGCCTTTGCCGTACTATTATTATACGCTTTCCGCGGTGATTTTTCAACCTTCGGGGACCCCGGCGGGCAGATTTTCCGGCCGCGCCCTCCGGTTTTTCACGGCCGGGCGGCGGCGAAAATAAAAAAGCGGCGGTAAAACCGCCGCTTTTTTGGGGCCGCCGTCAGACCGCGTCGCGCGTTTCGGGGCGGAAGAGGAGCGAAATGCACCAGATCGCGCCGAGGGCGACGAGGGTATAGATGATGCGGCTGAAGATGCTTGCCGAGCCTCCGAAAAGCCATGCGACCGCGTCAATCTGGAAGATGCCGATCAGGCCCCAGTTGATGCCGCCGATGATGGTCAGGATCAGCGCAATTTTATTGATCAAACCAGTCAACCTCCTTGATCAGTGGGGACGCGCCGTTATCAGTCTGCCCGGAAAAATCGGGATTTATGCACCGGATGCGGGGAGCCTCTCCGGGCGCGTCCTCTTCGGAGGAAAGCGCCGTGAAACCGACGGCGGCGGACCTCGCCGCGAAGACCGCCACGCGGTCCACCTCCGAACGCTTCAGCACCCGGTAGGGCGCCAGCGGCGCGCCCTCATAGAAGAGGACCGCGCGGTCCCCCTCGGGCGCGAGAGTCACCGCCAGCGCCTCAAACGGGCCGGTCTCCCGCTCGATGGCCGCCGCGTCGAGCCGGTAGGGGCCGCCCTCGGGCAGCGTCACAATCCGCTGCCCGCCCGCGGCGTACACCCGCATCGAGCAGAGCATCGCCATGCCCAGCGCGAGCACCGCGGCCGCAATCAGCCGTTTCATTTCGCCATCCCTCCTTTGACCGTCTTTTTTTCCGCGCCCGCGCCGGTTTTGCCCGGCACGGCGCGCAGGCAGGAACAATCGTTTCCTTGCCGCTTGTATTTTGCGTCTTTTTGTGGCAAAATAAACGTATTCCCGCAGGTATCTGATAAAAAAGGATTGATGAACCCATATGAACCACCAGACGGTCGTGATCCTCGACTTCGGCGGGCAGTATAACCAGCTGATCGCCCGCCGGGTCCGCGAGTGCGCGGTCTACTGCGAGGTGCTCCCCAGCCAGACCCCGCTTGCGGAGGTCTTCGCGAAAAATCCCATCGGCATCATTTTTACGGGCGGCCCCAACAGCGTCTACGAGGAAGATTCCCCCCACATCGACCCGGCGGTCTTTGAACGGGGCGTCCCCGTGCTGGGCATCTGCTACGGCATCCAGCTGATGGCCCACACCCTCGGCGGGCATGTCACCAGCCCCGATTCGCGCGAGTACGGCAAGACGGTTACATACTACGACACCTCCTGCCCCCTCTTCGCGGAGCTTCCGGAAAAAGGCGTCTCGTGGATGAGCCACACCGACTATATCGACCGGCTGCCCGAGGGCTTTACCGCCGCGGCGCACACCGATTGCTGCCCCACCGCCGCGATGCAGAACCCCGAAAAAAAGCTCTACGGCCTACAGATGCACCCCGAGGTGCTCCATACGGAAAACGGCGTCGCCATGCTCCATAACTTCCTCTACCGGGTGTGCGGCGCGAAGGGCGACTGGACGATGGGCGACTATGCCCGCAGCACGGTCGCGTCCCTGCGCGAAAAGATCGGGGACGGCAAGGTGCTGCTCGGGCTCTCGGGCGGCGTGGACAGCTCGGTCGCGGCCGCGCTGCTCTCCCGCGCGGTCGGCGGCCAGCTCACCTGCATCTTCGTCGACCACGGCCTCATGCGCAAAAACGAGGGGGACGAGGTCGAGGAGGCTTTCCGCGGGCATGACCTCAACTTTGTCCGCGTCGACGCGCGCGACCGCTTCCTCGATAAGCTCGCGGGCGTGACCGACCCCGAGCGGAAGCGCAAGATCATCGGCGAGGAGTTCATCCGCGTCTTTGAGGCGGAGGCCAAAAAGCTCGGGCGGGTCGACTACCTCGCGCAGGGCACCATCTATCCCGACGTGATCGAATCGGGCACGGGGGACGCCGCGACGATCAAAAGCCACCACAATGTCGGCGGACTTCCCGATTACGTCGATTTCAAGGAGATCATCGAGCCGCTGCGGCTGCTCTTCAAGGACGAGACCCGCGCCCTCGGCAGGGAACTCGGCCTGCCCGGTTACCTCGTCGACCGCCAGCCCTTCCCCGGCCCCGGGCTCGCCGTGCGCATCGTCGGCGAAATCACCCGCGAAAAGGTCGCGGTTCTGCAGGACGCCGACTGGATCTTCCGCGAGGAGATCGCCCGGGCGGGACTGGAGAAGGAGGTCCACCAGTATTTCGCGGTGCTCACCGACATGCGGTCGGTCGGCGTCATGGGGGACGGGCGCACCTACGACTACACCGTCGCGCTGCGCGGCGTCACCACCACCGACTTCATGACCGCCGACTGGGCGCGCATCCCCTACGAGGTGCTCGACCTCGTCAGCCGCCGGATCGTCAACGAGGTGCGCGGCATCAACCGGATCGTCTACGATATCACATCCAAGCCGCCCGCGACCATCGAATGGCTCTGAGGCCGGCTCGGCAGGACATGGGAGGAAAACAGCATATGCAGCAGGACATGATCGTTATTCTGGACCTTGGAAGCACCGAAAATACCGTCCTCGCGCGGGCCGTCCGCGACCTGGGCGTCTACAGCGAAATCTACCCGCACGACATCACGCCGGACGAGCTGCGCGCGCTGCCAAACGTGCGCGGCATCCTCCTGAACGGCGGCCCCAACCGGGTGGTGGACGGCGCGCCCGTCGACGTCGACCCCGTAGTCTATTCGCTCGGCATCCCGACCCTTTCCGCCGACCATCCCACGGCGCGCGGCGAGGCCCTGCCCCATTGGCCGAAGGATCCCGCCGCGCTGACGGAGCTGCTTCGCGGGTTCGTCTTTGACACCTGCAAGGCGCAGGCCAACTGGAACATGGAAAACTTCATCGCCGACCAGATCGAGCTCGTCCGCAAACAGGTCGGCTCCCGCAAGGTGCTGCTCGCCCTCTCGGGCGGCGTGGACAGCTCGGTCGTGGCCGCGCTGCTGCTGCGCGCCATCGGCGACCAGCTCACCTGCGTGCACGTCAACCACGGGCTGCTCCGCAAAGGGGAGCCGGAACAGGTCGTGCGCGTCTTCCGCGACGAATTGGGCGCGAACCTCGTCTACGTCGACGCGAGCGAACGGTTTTTGGGCAAGCTGGCAGGGGTCGCGGACCCCGAGCAGAAACGCAAGATCATCGGCGCGGAGTTCATCCGCGTCTTCGAGGAGGAGGCCCGCAAGCTCAAGGGGATCGACTTCCTCGCGCAGGGCACCATCTATCCCGATATCGTCGAGAGCGGCACCAAGACCGCCAAGATGGTAAAGAGCCACCACAATGTCGGCGGCCTGCCCGACGACCTCGCGTTTGAGCTCGTTGAGCCGCTCCGCCAGCTCTTCAAGGACGAGGTGCGCGCCTGCGGCACCGCCCTCGGCCTGCCCGACGCCATGGTCTACCGCCAGCCCTTCCCCGGCCCCGGACTTGGGGTGCGCTGCCTCGGCGCGATTACCCGCGAGCGCCTCGAGGCGGTGCGCGAATCGGACGCGATCCTCCGCGAGGAGTTCCATGCCGCCGGGCTCGAAAATACCGTCTGGCAGTATTTCACCGTCGTCCCCGATTTTAAATCGGTCGGCGTGAAAAACAACGCGCGCTGCTTCGAGTACCCGGTCATCCTGCGCGCGATCAACACGATCGACGCGATGACCGCAGACGTCGAGCAGGTGCCCTGGCCGGTGCTCATGAAGATCACAAACCGCATCCTGAAGGAAGTGCCGGGGGTCAACCGCGTCTGCTACGACCTCTCCCCCAAGCCGCCCGCGACGATCGAGTGGGAATGAGAAAAAAGTGAACATGATGGGCTGAAAAGCCTTGAAAACACTCACTTTTTGAAAATCTCATTTCCTCTTTGATAGCAAAATGATAGCAGATACTAAAGCCATTTTGTTTGTTCTTGTTTTAGCGAGCGAATGGTTTACAGGTTTGCTATCGCATCCAATCCTATATTGAGAGCGAAAAAGGCTCTGCTGACTTTCTGTAAAAGAAGGTCGGCAGAGCCTTTTGTTATTCTTCGCTATGTTCCTTGAGATCAGCAAGGAGCAGATCATTCAGCTCCTGCGACGGCGTGATCTTGTGCCACTGACCGGAGGTGTTGAGTTCAGGGTAGCGGTAGCGCCAGCGGTCATATTCTTCTTTGGTAATCTCCCCCGCTTTCAGCTTGGCGGCAACTGCACCCCATGCGGAAAGCATCCTGTGAAGCTCCGCTGCGTCGCGTCCTTTGTGGATATGAACGCGCAGATGCACCTCATCCTCACACTCGCAGACCTCAAGACCGTAACGGTCTTCCAGCGTGAACAGCGTGTGCATCAGCCCCACATAGGAGTCAATGTCCGGTACATCCAGCGCCTTGGGCGAAACGTCAAGCGCCTGTGCCAGCGCAGCGGTCACGTCCGCTTTGGGCGTTCTGGAACCATTCTCGTACTGCGCAAGGCGAACATCTGCGGATTTCTCCGGGAAGCCCAGCGCCATACCGAGATATTTCTGTGTCATGCCCCGCATCGTGCGGAAAAAGTGGATGCGTTCACCAATCGCCATAATAGCCATCTCCTGTGTCGGTTGTCTTTGATAACGAGTATAGCAGATAT
>NZ_DBMDHH010000049.1:0-18803 GCF_057433415.1 Anaerotruncus sp.
GGCTTCTTTCCCCCATTTCTTGTCCGTACAAGAAATGGGGCCGCCCGCCGGGGCGGGACCCGGCAACTCCGCCGCTCCCCGAGCGGCAAATCTAAGCCCGCCGGGTGATTAATCCCGCCGCAGGCGGCCCATACTCCCAGTGAGGTGATGGACCATGTCCTATGTCGATCCAAAGCTGCGCTACCGGTTCGAGTCGCTCCCCATCGAGCTGAAAAACGAGATCCTGCGCCGCGACGTCAGTCTTTACACCCTGAACGACCTGATCGAATGTCTCCAAAGCATTGTGGAGGAAGAGTAAGCTCTTCCTCCACTGTGTCATTTCCGGGGGATTTTTCATAGGATGCGCGGGGAGGTGACCGCATGAACTCCTACGAACTGGTCACCGCGATCACCGCGCTCGCGGTATCGATCGCGCAGGACTATCCGGACAACACCGAGCTCGACGTGCTCGGCTCCATCTTTGTGCAGCTGGGCGAGACGCTCGAGACGATCGCGCTCCAGCGGGAGCTGGAGGAGAACCGGCGGGTCCCGCCCGCCGGAAGGCCGGGCGTATCAGAGTAGCTTGTAGGCGGGCTTTCGTTCGCCGAACCACCAGTGGCGCAGCCAGTCGTCGAGGACGATGGCCGGCAGGGAGAGCAGGAACCACAGGTTCGTATAAAGCAGGCAGACCTGACCGCAGAGGTTATAGGGCATCCCGGAATAGTCCCAGATCCCCAGTTCCAGCCATATGTTCAGGACCATGCCCGCGCAGAATTCCGCCGTTGTGACGATGAGCGAGGCCAGCACCATCTGGGAGAGCAGCGCCACGCACCACTCGCACCGCTCGTTGATCCGCCCGATCAGCAGAAAGCAGACGCCTCCCAGCACCGCCATCGTCCAGTCGGAATGTCCCCGCCAGAGCACCTCCACCAGATAATAGAGCGCGCCGCCCACCGCAAAGAGCACCCCCTGCCGCAGAGGAACATGCAGGTCGACCATTGCAGCGCCTCCTTCCCTTTTTTCCCATTTTATGCGGGCGCGGCCCGTCCAAACTCCTTCTCTGGATAATTTGGGCGAAGATGGGAAAGAATAGGGATATCTTTACGGAAGGAGGACCTGCCATGATTGCCAAAATCGACCGCGACGGCTGCATCTCCTGCGGCATGTGCGTGGAAATCTGCCCCGAGGTGTTCCATATGGGGGACGACGGGCTGGCCGACGTGCACCAGAATCCCGTCCCGGATGAAGCGGAGAAGGGCGCCGTCACCGCGCAGGAGAGCTGCCCCGTTTCGGTCATCCATGTTGAGTGAGCTGAGTCTTACTTTTTATTTCTCTAACCGGAACGACTAGTATTATGTTACCATTGACCTTTCCGTGGCCGTATGGTAGGATAAATTTACAAACTAAATACCGTTTCCCGGAAAAAGGCCTGCGGCACAGCCGCAGGCCTTTTTTCTGTCCTTTAAGATTTTTCGAACAGCCGTTCCCCCAGCCCCTTGCGTTCCAGCGCCCAGACGAGAAGCAGCCCGAGCACGCAGCAGGAGAGCAGCTGGCCGGCGCCGACCGACAGCGCGGTGGCCAGGAAAACGCCCGTGTTCCACCCCTCCGGGGAGAGGAGGGTGATCTCCGCGCCGATGAAGACGGCGTTGACGAGCACGGGGGGCAGCGACGACGCCACCGGAAGGCCGAAGACGCGCGCCTTCCGCAGCGCCCAGCTCATGAGCGCGGAGATGAGGGTGGCGGAGGTGCCCACCACCACGTCGATCAGCCCCATCGACGAGCCGAGGGCGTTGGTGAGCGCGCAGCCGAGCGTCACGCCGACGATGGCGTCCGGGCTCAGTACGGGCAGCAGGGTGAGCGCCTCCGAGACGCGCACCTGCACCGCCCCGAAGGAGAGCGGCAGCAGCAGGAGGCTGACGGCGCAGTAGACCGCGGCGATCATGGCCGCCACGACCATGCGCCGGATGTTGGGGGTTTGCCTTGTCATGTTTTTTCCTCTTTTCCGGAGCCTTTCCGCGGTTTTCCACGGACGCCCCTAGTGTTTGTTTAAGGTCAGGATGTTGCGAACTGACCGCCGCGCAAGCGGCTTTCTTATTTTAGCTTCCGGCGCGGGAAAAAGCAAGCCCGGGATTGTGATTCCCTCGGATTTATAGTATAATAGATGCGTGTGTTTTGCGGGCGCCCTGCCGCCCGCGCCCGCGATCGTGCGGGGAATTCATTGGAATCGGGTGAAATCGTTTGACCACTACCTTATATCTGGTCCGTCACGCGGAGGCCGAGGGCAACTGGCGGCGGACCTTTCAGGGACACAGCAACAGCGACGTGAGCGAAAAGGGCTACCGGCAGCTCGAATACCTCGCCCGCCGGTTCGCGGATATCCCGCTGGACGCCGTCTACGCCTCCCCGCTCAAGCGGGCGTACGAGACGGCGAAGGCGATCGACCGCGCGGCCGGGCTGCCCATCGTCACCGACGACGGCCTCATGGAGATCAACGGCGGCGCGTTCGAGGGGGTGCCCTTCGCGGAGCTGCCGCTGCGCTTCCCCGTGGAGGAGGCGCGCTGGGACAACGAGCCGTGGGCGTTCGAGGCCCCGGGCGGCGAGAGCATGCGCAGCGTCTACGAACGGATGCGGGACACCATCGGCCGCATCGTGCGGGCGCACGCGGGCGGGACGGTCGCCGTCGCCTCCCACGGCTGCGCCATCCGCAACTACCTCTGCTTCGCGCAGGGCTGGCCGATCGAGCGGATCGGCGAGGTCGGCTGGTGCGACAACACCGCCGTGAGCAGGATCGAATTCGGGGACGATTTCCTGCCGCGTCCGGTCTACCTCAACGACTCCTCCCACCTGCCGGAGGCCGCCTCGACCTTCGCGCTCCAGGATTGGTGGCGCAGCGTCCCCGTCACCGAGGAGGACCGCGCGGCCTATGCCGCGCGGGAAAATGCCGATGCCGGCGGCCAGGCCGCCAAAGGAGTGAAGATATGAAGATCATGGCTGTTGATTTCGGCGACGCGCGCACCGGCCTTGCCTGCTGCGACCGCACCGAATACCTCGCGTCCCCCATCGGGGTCATCCACGACAAGGACTTCGGCAGCGTGGTCCAGAAGGTCGCCGCCTCCGCCAGCGAATACGGCGCGGAGATGGTCATCGTGGGGCACCCCATCAATATGGACGGCTCGGAGGGCCCCCGCGCCCAGCTCTGCGCCGACTTCGCCGACCAGCTTGCCCGGCTGGTCAACGTCCCCGTGCGCCTGTGGGACGAGCGCGGCACCACCGTCTCCGCGACGGGGTACCTCAACGCCACCAACACCCGCGGCAAAAAACGCAAGGAGGTCATCGACGAGGTGGCCGCCACCATCATCCTCGAAAGTTATATGAATTACCGCCGCAATCATCCGGATGAAGATTGATAACGGTGGAAAATTGTAGTATACTATCCGCGTGATTACAGCCGCAAAGGAGCTTTTTTTGATGGACTACAACGCACTTGCCGACCTGCTCTTCCCCGGCCTCGACGAGGAGGCGGCCATCGCCAAAATCGAGGCGGACTACCCGCCCCGCAGCCTGCCCGAGGGGGCTAAGGTCACCCGCATGGCCCCCAGTCCCACCGGCTTCATGCACCTTGGGAACCTCTTCGGCGCGATCGCGGACGAGCGCCTCGCCCACCAGAGCGGCGGCGTCTTCTACCTGCGCATCGAGGACACCGACCAGAAACGCGAGGTGCCCGGCGCGGTCGAAACGATCCTCAAGGTCTTTTCCGACTACGAGCTTCCCTTCGACGAGGGCGCGACGGCCGACGGCGACAACGGCGCCTACGGCCCCTACCGGCAGCGTCAGCGCGAGGGGATCTACCGGGCCTACGCCAAGCGGCTCGTCCGGCAGGGGAAGGCGTATCCCTGCTTCTGCACCGAGGAGGAGCTCGCCGCCATCCGCGAAAAGCAGGCCGCCGAAAAGGCGAATTTCGGCTATTATGGGAGCTGGGCGGTACACCGCGACACCCCCCTGAGCGAGGTGGAATCCCGTGTTGCGGCGGGCGAGCCGTTCGTGCTGCGCTTCCGCAGCGAGGGCGACCCCGGCCGCCGCACCAAGTTCACCGACCTCGTGCGCGGCACGATGGAGCTGCCCGAGAACGACCAGGACGTGGTGCTCCTCAAAAGCGACGGCATCCCCACCTACCACTTTGCGCACGTCGTCGACGACCACCTGATGGGCACGACCCACGTCGTGCGCGGCGAGGAGTGGCTGGCGACGCTGCCCATCCACATCCAGCTTTTCGGCGCGATGGGCTGGAGGATGCCCAAATATGTGCACACCGCCCAGCTCATGAAGCTGGAAAACGGCAATAAGCGCAAGCTCTCCAAGCGCAAGGACCCCGAACTCGCGCTCGACTTCTACCAGCGGCAGGGCTACTGCGTGGCGGCGGTCAAGGAGTACCTCATGACCCTCTTAAACTCCAATTTCGAGGACTGGAGGCTCGCGAACCCCGACGCCCCGCTCGATAAATTTCCCTTCAACACCAAGAAGATGGGCGTCTCGGGCGCGCTCTTCGACATCGAAAAGCTGGGCGACGTCTCCAAAAACGTCATCTCCCGCATGTCCGCCGCCGAGGTCGCGGACAGGCTCACCGCCTGGGCGCGGGAATACGACCCCGGCTTCTGCGCGCTGCTCGAGCGCGACCCCGCCTACACCGAGGCGATCCTGTCGATCGGCCGCGGCGGCAAAAAGCCCCGCAAGGACATCGCCGTGTGGAGCGGCGCCAAGGAGTATCTGAGCTTCTTCTTCGACGAGCTCTTCGCCTGCGACGGCGCCTACCCCGAAAACGTCTCCGCCGCCGACGCGAAGCGCATCCTCGACGAATACGCCGCGATCTACGACCCCGCGGACGACAGCGGCGTCTGGTTCGACAGGATCAAGGCGCTCGCCGAGCGGCTCGGCTACGCCGCCAACATGAAGGACTACAAGCAGAATCCCTCCGCCTATCCCGGCAGCGTCGCGGATGTGAGCATGGTGCTCCGCGTGGCCGTCACCGGACGGCAGAACTCCCCCGACATGTACGAGATCATGCGGCTGCTCGGCCGGGAGCGGGTGCTCCGGCGGCTCGGCTCCGCGGCGGAAAATCTGAACTGAAAGAGGACGTGTGCCCTATGGAAATCGCTCCAAATTTTTTGACCGAGATCATCGACGAGGACCTCAAAAACGGCTTTTCGGCGCGGATCCACACCCGGTTCCCGCCCGAGCCCAACGGCTACCTGCACATCGGTTCCGCCAAGGCGATCTTCATCAACTACTTCATCGCGAAAAAATACGGCGGACTCTTCAACCTCCGCTACGACGACACCAATCCCGTCAAGGAGGACACCGAGTTCGTCGAGTCGATCGAGGAGGACCTGCGCTGGCTGGGCGCCAACCCCGACGGCATCTTCTACGGCTCCGACTATTTCGACCAGTGCTACGAGTACGCGGTCCAGCTCATCCGGGACGGCAAGGCCTACGTCTGCGACCTGACGGCCGACGAGATGCGCGAATACCGCGGCACCCTCACCCAGCCGGGCCGCGAAAGCCCCTACCGGAACCGCACGGCCGAGGAGAACCTCGACCTCTTCGAGCGGATGAAGAACGGCGAATTCCCCGACGGCTCCCGCACCCTGCGCGCCAAGATCGACATGGCCTCCCCCAACCTCAACCTGCGCGACCCCGCGATCTACCGCATCGTGCGCGCCCATCACCACCGGCAGGGGGATCGGTGGTGCATCTACCCGCTGTATGATTTTGCGCATCCTATACAGGACGCAATCGAAGGGATCACCCATTCGATGTGCTCCCTCGAGTTCGAGAACCACCGGCCCCTCTACGAGTGGGTGGTGGACAACATCGGCTTCGACCCCAAGCCCAAGCAGCGGGAGTTCGCCCGGCTCAACATCACGAACACGGTCATGAGCAAGCGCTATCTGCGCGAATTGGTCGAGACCGGCCGTGTCGACGGCTGGGACGACCCGCGTATGCCCACCCTCTGCGGCCTGCGCCGCCGGGGCTACACCCCGAGCGCGATCTTTGAGTTCGTGCAGCGCGCGGGCATCGCCAAGACCAACAGCCTCGTCGATCAGAAGCTGCTCGAATACTGCATCCGCGAGGAGCTCAACGCCGCGGCTCCCCGCCGCATGGCGGTGCTCGATCCCATCCGGGTCGTCATCGAAAACTACCCCGAGGGGAAGGAGGAGACCTTCGCGGTCGCCAACAACCCCGTCGACCCCGAGGCCGGGACCCGCGAGGTCGTCTTTACGCGGGAGTGCTACATCGAGCGTACCGACTTCGCCGAGGTGCCGCCGCCCAAGTTCCAGCGGCTGAAGCCGGGCGGCGAGGTCCGGCTGATGGGCGCCTACATCGTGAAGTGCAACGAGGTCGTCAAGGACGCGGACGGCAACGTCGCCGAGCTGCGCTGCACCGCCGACCTCGAAACGGCCAACGGCATGCCCGCCGACGGCCGCAAGGTGCGCGGCACCATCCACTGGGTTTCCGCCGCGCACGCCTGCGACGCGCGCGTGATGCTCTACGAGAACCTCTTCACCCTCGAGGACGTCAACGCCGTGCCCGAGGGCACCAACTACCTCGACTACCTGAACCCCGCTTCCCTCACCGAGCTGCACCACTGCAAGCTCGAGGCGTCCCTCGCCGGCGCGCAGCCGGGCGACCGCTTCCAGTTCGTGCGCATGGGCTACTTCTGCAAGGACAGCAAAAACCCCGGCACCTTTAACCGCATCGTCACGCTCAAGGACAGCTTCAAGGTCGAGAAGTGACGCGAAATATGAAAATACGGCGGCGGATGTCCAAGGACATCCGCCGCCGCTTTTTTATGCCGTTGCGTGTTTTCTCTGGTAAACCAGCGCCGCCATCATGGCCGCCGCGAAAAAGATCTGAAAGAACGGGTAGAACCCCATGCCGCCGAGGTCGGCGATCCATCCGAACGCAATCGGCATCAGCAGCGTGGCGAGCTGCGAACTGCCCATCAAAAGGCTGACTGCGCTGCCCGTGTCCCCGATTCCAAAGACCTGCGGGACATAATGGATGAAGCAGGGGAAGACCGGCGCGCACCCAAACCCGAGGATCGCCATGGCCGCGAGCACCGCGCCCCTCCCCGACAGCAGGAACAGGGCGAGCGAGCCCGCGGCAATGAGGGCCTGACCGATGTGCATCATCCGCTTGTCGCCCAGCCGGTCGGATATGAACCCGCTCGCGAACCTCCCCACCGTCATCCCGAGGAAGAGAAAGGTCGTCCCCAGCGCGCCGACGTCGTCCGGCAGCCCTTTTCTGATCGTGATGTAGCTGCTCGCCCAAAGCGCCGACGTGGTCTCGATCGCCGTATAGCAGAAGAGCGCCGCGACCATCACCGGCATGCCCTTCAGCCTGATCGCCTCCCGCATGGGCTTCCTTCTCGTCCCCGGGGAACAGACTTCAACGGAAGGGATCTCCTTCCACTTGCCGCGGGAGGACAAAAACAGCAGGAGGACGCCGGTCTGGATGAGGGCCAGGACAAGGTAGCCCGCGTTCCACGCGGCGCCCCCGGCCAGGCAGAGGCTCATGATATAGGGGCCCGCCGTGGCGCCGAGGCTCCACACCATGTTGAGCCAGTTCGCGTATTTTGCCCGCAGGTGCAGCGCCGAAAAGGTATTGATCGAGCAGAGAAAAAAATCCTCGCCGAACCCGAGCGGAATGCTGATGATGCAGAGCATCGCATAGGACCGACAGTTCGCGTACCCAAAGAGCCCCAGGCATATGAGGACAAAACCAAAGGACGCGACCTTGTGCGTCCCGTATTTCCCGACCAGGCGGTCGGTGTAGACGCTGGCGACGACCCGGCCGGCGGCGATGATCATGTTCACGTAGCCGACGAGGGAGAGCGCCACGCCAAAGTCCCTGTAGACGATCGGCCAGACGGACCCCAGCACGGAGTACTGGAGTCCCGAGGCGGCAAATGTGATGAACAGTACGATCAGGAAATAAAGCGACATGTCGTCTCACTTTCAAATCACGGCTGCGTTGTTTGTTCTTTCGGAGCGGCTGACAGAGCTGCCGCCCCGGAACGGCGCACCGATTTCCTCCCATGTGCCGATTCCAAAGCGACAGCCCTTTCCCCGCCGGCGAAGCCGGCGGGGCCTTTGATGATCAGATGTCAAGCGGAAGCGTTCCGAAAATCCGCATCTGCTCTTTGACGGCGGCCTTGCACGCCTCGTGCGCGGCGTTGATGAGCTCGATATAGTGAATCTTGCCGTTGAACTCCTTCAGCTTCGCGTCGATCGCGCCCGACGCCGCGAGCGAAAGGCCGGTAAAGAAGTTGATCTTGTTGATGCCGTGCTCGATCGCCGCGCGGAATTCCGACTCGGGAAGCCCCGATCCGCCATGCAGGACGAGCGGGATCTTGACGAGCTCACGGATCTGGTCCAGCCGCTCCGTGTCGATCTTCGGGGTCCCCTTGAAGAGGCCGTGCACCGTGCCGACGGCGACGGCGAGGGCGTCCACGCCCGTCTCCTCGACGAACCGCTTCGCGTCCTCCGGCTTGGTGTACTTGGAGGTGTCCACGTCGCTGGCTTCCAGCTCCCCGCCCTCGGGGCTGCCCACGTGGCCGATTTCCGCTTCAACGCTCACGCCGCAGCTGTGGGCGATTTTGACGAGCTCTTTCGTAATGGCCATGTTTTCCTCCACCGGGAGCGCCGAGCCGTCAAACATGATCGACGTGCAGCCGCCGTGGATGGCTTTGACGCAGCAGGCGAAGCTGTTGCCGTGGTCCAGATGCAGGCAGACGGGAACCGTCGCCCGCTGGCAGCGGTCCAGCAGCCGGTTGAAGTAAAAGCTCATCTGCCGCTCGTCCCTGTCGTCGGCAAAGAAGTTGGGCACCATCAGGATGACCGGGAGCCCCTCTTCCTCCGCCGCCGCGACGATGGCCTCCGTGAAGTTGTCGTCCAGCGTGTCGAACGCGCCTACCGCGTACTTTTTCTCCACGCTTTCCTTCAGGATTTCCGTTAATGTTACCAGTCCCATATTGATAGCCTCCTGTTATTTCATAGAACCATTTTGCCGCAATATTCCCGGTACCGGTCCGCCGCCGCGTCCCAGAGCGGCGCGCGCTCCTTCCGGGGCGTGAAGGTCCTGACCTCGAACGACGACCGGACGATCTCCGGGAAATCCGCCGTTTGGATTTTGCCCTCCGCCGCCGCCTGCAGGAGGATGCCGCCGACCGACGCGCTCTCGTACGGCCCGGCTTCCACCCGCATCCGCGCGGCGTCCGCAATCATCTGGTTGAGGAAGCCGTTCTTTCCTCCTCCGCCGACGATCCGGAGTTTTGTAAATTCCCTGCCCGAAAGCTCCCGGAGCTGCGCGAGGGTCTGCCGGTACTGGAGCGCCATGCTTTCGTAGACGCACCTCGCAATTTCTCCGAGCGCGGCCGGGACCGGCTGTCCCGTCTTCCCGCAGTAGGCGCGGATCGTCTCCGCGGGGTCCGCGTCGCTGACGAACACGGGCTCCTCCAGGTTGACCAGCGACCGGAAGGGCTCCGCCGCCTCCGCCTGCCGGACGATCTCATCCCAGGAGAGGGGCCCGGCGGTTTCGCAAAGGCCGCGGTGAAGATTCTGCATGCACCACATGCCCATGATGTCCTTCTGGAGCCTCCACCTGCCGTCCGCGCAGCCCTCGTTGGAGAAGTTGTACGCGAGAACCTCCCTATTGATCGTCGGGCCGTCGCATTCCGCCCCGATGATCGACCAGGTGCCGCTCGAGCAGAACGCCTCGTCCGGCGCCACGGTCAGCGTCGTGACGGCGGACGCCGTGTCGTGCGACGCGGCGGGCGCGTATTTCAGGCGGCCCGCCGCCTCCGGAAGCACCCCGGGCAGGAGGTCGTACCGCCTCGTGCCGGGCAGGACGATCTCCCCAAAGAGGTGCTCCGGAAGCCCAAGCGCCCGGATCAGGCGCCCGTTCCAGCCCCCCGTAAACGGGTCGATCAGCTGGGTCGTCGTGGCGATCGTAAACTCCGAGTAGGCCCTGCCCGTAAAGAAGTACCCGAACAGGTCGGGAAGCGTGAGGATCCTTTCCGCATGGGCGAGGGCCGGGTCCCTTTCGAGCATCCGCTCGTACAGCTGAAACACCGCGTTGCCGCGCCGCACCTGGCTGCCGCACTGCATGAAGTACGCTTCCGGCGGCATCACGTCCCGGAAGAACGCCTCCATGGCGCTCCCGTCGGAATTGCGCGTACACCACGGATATCCGATCGGCTGACCGTTTTTGTCGAGGAACGCGATGTCGTTGCCCCACAAGTCCACGCAGAAGCTGGAGAGGTCTCCGTGCTCCCTCTGCGCCCTGCGGACGCATTCGATCATCTCGTGGAAGAGGTGGAAGAGGTCCCAGTAATCCCTGCCGGCCACGGGGACGTGGTAGTTGGCGAACCTGTGCACCTCCCGCAGCGTAAGCCGCCGGCCCTCCAGCGTGCCCACGATGCCTCTCCCGCTACCGCCGCCGACGTCTATCGCAAGATAAGATGTTGACATGGCGGTCATCCACCCATGGCGTCTTTTTGAAAAGCCGCCAACTGCTCCCGGATGCTTTCCTCGTTGGGGATGTCGTGCGCGCCGCCGATCATAAAGTTTGCAACCGCATAGATCTTGCAGCACTTTTCCAGGAATTCCATGTTGTAGTAGGCCTGGCGGACCGTCTCCGCCCAGGTCACCGCGCCGTGGTTCTCGATGAGCACCGCCCGGTTGGTTTTGACGTAGGGCCGGACCGCCTCGGGAAGTTCAAAGGTTCCCGGACGGCCGTAAGGGGCGACCTGGATCTCTTCGCCGAAGAGCCCCAGCAGCTCGGGGAGCATCCTGGTGTTGACGCGTTTCCCGCTGCATGCGAAGGCGGTGGCGAAGGTGGCGTGCGTATGGAACACCGCGCCGGCCTTGCCGCTCTCCCGGTAAATCCCGTAATGCATCTTCGATTCGGACGAGACCGGGAGGCTGCCGGCGATGATGAGGTTCCCGTCGAGGTCGGTCTTGGACAGCATCTCCGGCGTGAGGTCGTTTTTGCTCACGCCGGTGGGGGTCACCCACACGGCGTCGGCGCCCGTCCGCACGGAGATGTTGCCCTCGTTCCCGGCCACCATCCCCTGCCGGTACACGCGCTTTCCGTATTCACAGATCAACTGCTTTGCTTCTTCATCGCTGTAATACATGTATTTGAATTCCTCTGTTCACTTTCTCTCGTTGAACGCATACCGGAACACGATCGATTTGAGCTGCGTCACCTCGTCCATGACCCGGGAGAGGGATTCACGGCTGTTGCCGCTCATCTTCCTGCCGCCGCCGAACGGGAGCTCCGCCGCGCGGAAGTTGCCCGAGCCGTTGATGGCGATGTGGCCGGTTTTCAGCCTCTTGGCCACCTGGATGCAGGTGTAGATGTTACGGGAGAAAAGCCCGCCTCCGAGCCCGTAATGTGAGCTGTTGGCGATCCCGACCGCTTCGTCGACCGTGTCGAAGCCGATCACCGGCCACACGGGGCCGAACACCTCCATGTCGCGCGCGATATCCGTGTCGGGCGCCACATCGGTAAGGATGGTGGGCTCGTAGAACGCGCCGTTGCGCTTGCCGCCGCGCACGATCCTGGCGCCCTGCGCGACCGTCAGGTTGACCTGCTCCTCCACCTGCCTGGCGGCCCTCTCCGAGATCATCGGGCCCATGTTGACCTTCGGGTCCATCGGGTCGCCGATCACGAGCTTATCCAGCTCGGCGCTGAGCCTGCGGATGAATTCCTCCTTCAGGGAGTTATGTACCAGGAACCTCTTGGAGCCCGTGCAGCACTGGCGGTTGTTCCGCGCCTGGTCCTCGGCCTCCTTGACCACCAGGTCCATGTCGGCGTCCTCGAACACAATGAACGGGTCGTTGCCGCCGAGCTCGAACTTGTAGTCGGTGAGGTGCTTGGCGGCCGTCGCCGCGATGCTGAGGCCGGCGTCCGTGCTTCCGGTAAAGTTGACGCACGCGATCCGCGGGTCGTCGACGAGGCAGTCTCCCACGACGGATCCCTTTCCGGTCAGGCACTGCGCCACGCCCGCGGGGAGCCCCGCTTCGTGGAGCATCTCGTGCAGCACGAGAAGCGTCATCGGGTCATAGGAGGGCGCCTTGACCACGATCGTGTTGCCCGCGGCAAGCGCCGCGGCCGTCTTGAACGCCCAGATGGCGGGCGGGAAGTTGTAGGGGATGATGCATGCGAGCGTTCCGAGCGGCTCGTGGATCGTGATCTGGAGGTCGTCGTCGTATCCCGGCTCCGTGCCGATCGGCATGGTCGATCCATAGTAGTGCATCGCAACGTCACACGCGCCGCGGTATACGTACGCCACGGAATCGAGCTCCCACACGGCCTCCTTCATGTACGGCTTGCCGGCTTCCTTGGCGAGGATCTCGCCCAGCTCGAGCCTTCTCTCCATCACCAGGTCGGCGAACCGGCGGAGGATGACGCAGCGTTCCCTGACCGGAAGCGCCGCCCAGGCCTCCTGCGCGGCGACCGCGCCGTCAACCGCCTTCGTGATGTCCTCCGCCGTGGCGGAGGGAACCGTATCGATCACCTGCAGCGTCGCAGGGTTGACCACGTTTTGGGTCCTGCCGTCGGAAGAGTCGACCTTCTGACCGTTGATGATCATTTTCATAGCATAATCTCCTTCTATTTTCTGTGGGCGTCCAGGTAGTCCTGAACCTGTTGTTTGCTCTTGATCGCGCCGCTCGCGCCATACTGGCTGATCGCGATTGCCGACGCGGCGGACCCGAAATAGAGCGCTTCCTCCATGCTTTTCCCGTCCACGATCCCCGTGATGAAGCCGGCCACAAAGTTATCCCCGGCCCCCAGCGTGTCGACCACCCGGTCCGCGATCGTGCCGACGCGGTATGTCCTGCCTTCCGAGCTTGCGAAGACGCCCTGCGCGCCCATCTTCAGGACGACCGTCTTGACGCCCCGCCTGTGGAATTCGTCCGCGATCTCCTCGGGAGAATCCTTGCCCGTGAAGTAGGATGCCTCATGATAGCTCGGGACCAGATAATCCAGATATTTCATCGCGCCCGCGATATCCTCCAGGGACATCTGCGACTGGTCGAGGACCATGTCCGCCATCGTCAGCGCGCCCGCTTCCTTCGCCTTTTTCAGCAGCGCCGTCAAATCCGCATCGGTCTGGCCCCTGCTCCAGAAAAGGCTGGCGACGGAAACCAGCCTGGCGCCCGCAAAATCGATGTCGAACACATCCGTGCTGTAGCGCATGTTCCCCGCGGCACCGTTGCGGAGGGTCATGCATCCGTGCTCGCCGTCGGCCCCGACGGTGACGACGGTCGCCGTCGTGCTGTGCTCCCGGTCCCGGACGACGCCGTCCGTCGGGATCCCGTAGCCCTCGATCAGGCTCATGAAGGCGCTGCCCAGCGCGTCGTCGCCGATCGCCGTGTAGAGCTTCACGTCGTTGCCCATCGCCGCGAGCCCGACAGCCTCGTTGACCGCGTCTCCGCCCACATACATGTCGATGCTCTCGGAAAACTGCGTCATGCCGTCGGGCGTCCGGTCCGGGCCGTTCTTTACGATGATGTCGACAACCGCGTTGCCGACGCAGATGACTTTATTCATGAGGCGGCCTCCCCCTGTACAATCAATTCGGGCGGGGAAGCCGGACGGCGTCCGGCTTCCCCGCTTGTTGCGGCTTCCGGTCAGTCCTCGCTGATTTTGAGCACCGCCTTGACCATCGACTGCCGTTTGCTGATGCAGTCCTCGAACGCCTCCATCGCGTCGTCGAGCGGATAGACCTTGGAGACGATGTCCTTCACGTTGATCCGGCCGGCCGCGATCGCCTCGACGCAGGTGGGGTAGACGTTGCGGTAGCGGAAGTTGGTCATGAGCGTGAGCTCCTTGTCGCACATCTTCTGGAGGTTGAGCGACGTCTCGCCGACCACGTTTCCGACCTGCATGATGACGCCGCCCTTTTTGCAGATGTAGACCGCAGCCTCCGCCGTATAGCGGCTGCCCGCCGTCTCGAAGACAAAGTCGGGGCCGATGCCGTCGTAATACTTGAGCACCTCGGCGACGGAATCCTTATCGGTGGTGTTGATGACGCGCGTCGCGCCGACCTCGAGGGCCTTTTCGAGCCTGATGTCGTAGAGGTCGACGGCGGTGATGTCCGTGATCCCGGCCGCCTTCAGGGACATGATCGTGACGAGGCCGATGCAGCCTGTTCCGAGCACGACCGCCGAATCGCCCACCTGGATGCCCGAACGGACGACCGAGTTCATGCCGACCGCGAGCGGCTCCACCAGGGCGCCTTCCATCGTCGACACGTTGTCCGGGAGCTTGAAGCAGAGTTCCGCGGGATGCGTGATGTACTCCCTCATCGCGCCCTTCGTGCGCGGGGCCGAAAGGAACTCCATCTCCTTGCAGAGGTTGTATTTGCCCTTTTTGCACCACTCGCATTTGCCGCAGAAGGTTCCCGGCTCGACGCAGACCCGGTCTCCGACCTTGAGATCCTTGACGCCGTCGGCCACTTCCACCACCGTGCCCGCGAACTCATGCCCGATGATGAAGGGGTAGACGTCCGGGAAGTCGGGCTCCCCGAAGGAATAGAAGTGAACGTCGGAGCCGCACACGCCGCAGTATCCCACCTTCACCTTTACATATCCGGGCTTCATTTCCGGCATGGGGGTGTCCATAATTTCGATCTTCCGGTTCTCCATGACGACCGCTGCTTTGTTGACCATAGTATCTTCCCTTTCTTTATCATTTATTTTAAGTATAATAATAAGTTTCAAATTGTTCTGCTATAACTATACCAAAGAAACGTCAAATGTCAATACGCCGGGGGTTTTATTTTTCGGGAGAATATCCCGCCTGAATTTTGTGGAATATGTAAAATCCCAATATATGCTGATTTTTCAGCAAATTTATCTAACAAAATGTTTCTCCTTCTATTGCTTTTCTGATTTAATACTGCTATAATCGTGTAAGCAAATATTTATATTATAATTATTATTAAAACTATATTAAGTGGGTGACCGCCTTGAGACAAAAGCTCTTATTCGTCGCGGACTTCTCGATTACCGAACAGGACGTCCGCGAGAACCTGTACCGCTTCGCCCCCTATGACGTTGACGTGGACATCATTGAGATCTCCATGGGAGCGGATGAAAACGAGCGGGCCCAGTATATCCTGAAGACTGAGACGGCGGGCCCCGAATGGTTTACGCCCCCTGCGGAGCTGCTTGAAAAGGCGGCCGGCGCGGACATCATTGTCACCGATTTTGTGGCGATCGGCTCCCGGGTCATCGAGGCCGCGAAGCGCCTCAAGCTGATCGGGGTGACGAGAAGCGGCGTGGAGAACGTCAACCTCGCCTGCGCCGGGGAGCGCGGCGTGGCCGTCGTCTGCTCCCCCGGCCGGGTCGCCGCGCCCGTCGCGGATTACACGGTCGGCATGATCATCGCCGAGTCCCGGAACATCGCGAGAAGCTCCCTCACCGCCAACGGCGGCAGCTGGGTCGTCCGGTTCCGCAATTACCCCTATTCCCACAACCTTGCCGACAAGACCGTCGGGATCATCGGATACGGCGCGATCGGCCAGATGGTCGCGGAGCGCCTGCGGGCGTTCGGGTGCCGGATCATCGCCTATGAAAATTACATGCCCGCGGAAAAGGTGCGCGCGCTCGGCGCGGAGCCCGTATCGCTTGACCGGCTGCTGGAAACCTCCGACTTTATCACCATACACGCCCGCCTCAGCGGGGAGAGCAGGGGCATGCTCGGGCGCGAGGAGTTTCGGAAGATGAAGCCCTCCGCGTTCTTTATCAACACCGCCCGCGCGGGGCTCATCGACGAAGACGCCCTGATCGAGGTCCTGCGGGACCATCGGATCGCCGGGGCCGCCCTCGACGTCTTCTCCCACGAGCCGATCAGCCCGGACAACCCCCTTCTCAAGCTCGACAACGTCACACTCACCCCCCACCTCGCGGGGACGACGAGCAATGTCGCGGGCAACTCGATCGCCGTCCTGCTCAAGGACCTTGACCGGTACTTCCGAGGCGAGCCGATGGTCCATGTCAGGCGGGGATGAGGCGATGAAAAGAGCGGTTCTCGTCATCGACGTCGGCACGTCGAACGTCCGGACAAACCTCATCGATCTGGAGGACGGCGGCATCCTCACCGGGGCGTCCAGGAAGAACCTCTGGCTGAACACCGGCATCGGCCGGTGCGAGATGGACGCGGACACGATCTGGAAAAACCTCCAGGACTCCCTTTGCGAGGCCCTCGAGGCGTGCCGCGGGCTCTGTGAGATCGCTTGCGTCAGCTTCTCGGTGATGGGCGACTCGCTGGTCCCCGTGGACGGAGACCTGAAGCCCTTGCGGAACATGATCATGGCGTTCGACACGCGCGCCCGGCGCGAGGCCGAGGAGATCACCTACCTCGTTGGGGATGAAAAATTCCGCGCCATCACCGGCGGGCCCTGTTTTTCGACCCTTCTGTGCTCCAAAATCCTATGGCTCAAGCGCCATGAGCCCGACGTGTACCAGAGGGCCCGCCGCTACCTGAGCATTCAGGAATACCTCCTTTGCAGGATGGGGCTCGGCATCCACATCGACTACACGCTGGCCTGCAGAAAATCCCTTTTTGACGTCGTCGGGAAGGAGTGGTCGGATACCATCGCCTCCTGCATCGGCATCGATGTGTCACAGGCGGGCGGCGAGGTCCACGATTCCGCCTGCGTCCTGGCAAGTCTGGACCGGATCGGCGATGTCCGGCTGCCCCGCGAGATTCCCATCGTCCTTGGCGCACACGACGCGGAGTGCGGATTTCTGGGGCTCGGGGTCAATCCGGAGCGGGACCGGATCTTCGGCGACGTTTCCGGAACCTACGAAATGCTTGGAAGCTTCTCGCGGGGCAGGGCTCCCACGGCAGTCTGCACGCCCGCCGAACTGGGCTGCGCGTTTTCCCGGGACACCCACTCCATCAACGGCGCGGCCATCGCCGGCAGGTACATCTCCTGGTACCGGAACGAAATTTACCGGGGCGGCGGGAACCTGTTCGCCGAGATGGAGGAGCAGATCCGCTTCGACGCGTCGTCGCGCGTCGCCTTCCTCATGAGCAACGACAAGACGAGCTGCGCGCTCACCGGCTTCGACACCTCCATGCCGAACCACGCCGTCTATCAGGCGATCATCGAGGGGATCACCTACCGGATCAAGGAGGTGGCCGAGGGGATCGAAAAAACGGTCGGCGCTCCCTGCGAGGCCCTCTACTGCGGGGGCGGCGGTTCCGGCTCCTCCAAATGGCTCCAGCTCAAATCCGACCTCCTGCAAAAGGAGGTGCGGCGTGTGCTGAATCCCGAGGTCTCCTCCGTGGGCGCGGCGATTCTGGGCGCCGTGGGAATCGGCTTCTATTCGGGCTATACGGAGGCCATCTCCCGGATGGTCCGGGTGTCGGACGCCTTCGTTCCCAATCCGGCGATCAGCGCCGCCTACCAGGAACGGTTCAACAGTTATCTCAAAGAACGCAAACGCTATTATCAATGATCGAAAAGGAGAGCGAAACCATGAAAATGCTGATCAGCGGAAACTGGGTGGACGCCGCCAACCGGGCGACCATCGACGTCACCAACCCCTACGACGGCAAGCTGCTTGAGACGGTGCCCAACGCCGCTAAGGAGGACGTCGACCGCGCCATCGCCGACGCCGTCACGGCCCAGAAGCAGTGGAACCGGGTCATCGTCCGCGAGCGCGCGAAAATCCTGCGCAGGTATCTGGAACTCCTCACGGAGTACCGGGACGAGCTCGCCAGGACCCTCACGCTCGAGACGGGCAAGCCGATCTTCGACTCCTACGGCGAGATCGACTCCGTCTACATGACGTTCGAGAGCTCCATCGAGATCGTCAAGCACCAATACGGGAAGACGATGCCCATGGGCATCGAGGGCGGCTACGACGACGACCTCCAGGTGACGGTGCACGAGCCGCTCGGCGTCATCGCCTGCATCGTCCCCTTCAATTTCCCGGCCGCCCTCTGGGCGTTTAAGGCGGGTCCGGCGCTGATGGCGGGCAACGCCATCGTCGTGAAGCCCGCGACCTCCAATCCGCTCACCGTCTTAAAGCTCATGGGGCTTCTGGTGGAGGCGGGCGTTACGCCGGGCGCCGTGCAGTGCGTCACCGGCCGCGGCTCCACCGTCGGCAACTGGATTTCCGACAACCCCAGCATCGCCCAGCTCAACCTCACGGGCGGCGTGGAGGCGGGCAAGGAGATCGCCCGGCATGCCGCCGAAAACCTCACCGCCTATAAGTTCGAGCTTGGCGGCAACGATCCGCTCATCATCTGCGCGGACTGCGACATGGACCTGGCCGTCAACGAGGCGGGCGACAAGACGCGAAATGCGGGACAGTGCTGCTCGGGCGCAAAACGGTTCATCGTCCACGAGTCGATCAAGGACGAATTTGTCACCCGGCTGATCGAGGAGCGCCTGAAAACGGTGAAGGAGGGCGACCTGATGGATCTCGAGACCGACTTCGGCGTGCTGATCAGCGAAGCGGCCGCCAAAGAGGTCGAGCAGCAGGTGCAGCACACCATCGGCCAGGGCGCCAAGCTGGTGTACGGCGGCGTCCGGAGGGGCGCGTATTACATGCCCACGGTGCTCGACAACTGCACGAAGGAGATGGATATCTGCAAAAACATGGAGATCTTTGGACCGATCTTCCCCATCTTCACCTTCCAGACGCTGGATGAGGCGATTGAGATCGCTGAGACCTCCGACTACGGCCTCAGCTCGGGCGTCATCACGAACGACTTCCAGGACGCCATGAAGGTGG
>NZ_DBMDHH010000050.1:0-18062 GCF_057433415.1 Anaerotruncus sp.
CCCGGAGCGCGCTACGCGCGACGGCCGCTCGCGGGCGCTCCGCCCCGCGGCCCCGGCTTGAGTCCGCTTCGCGGACCCGGCCCTGCGGGCCGGATTCTCTACAAGGATGGCCTGCGGCCAAATCCCTGCGGCCCCAGCGTCGCCTCCGGTTGGCCTGCGGCCAAAGTCGGCGGCGCCCGGTTCACGGATCGATGGGCAAGTTTACCGTAACCCACCGGCCGCCGCGCCGCGGGCGCAATGCCTCTGCCCGAGAGTCTCCGGAACCGTACCGGAAGTGCGCCCGGGGAGGCACGTCCGCTTTTGCGTGGCGCGCAGCGCCCACGGGGAGGCGGAAAACTGCGCGGCTTCGCCGCGCACGCGCGCAGGGCGCACGAACGCCCGGAACGGGCGTTGTTTTCCGCCGCGGGTCCCCGGCGAGCCATCCGGTGTGCGTTGTTGGGAGCGTCCGCAACCTAAATTGAGCCCTCAGCTGGTGTACCTGTGGGGAGCGGCGGTAGTCCGCGGGTTATGGCAAGGTACTCCCGGGGGTTTCTCAAGGGGACTGGCGGAAGTCCCCTTGAGCGCCCTTCTTCCGCCGACTTCTTGGGCGTGCAAGAAGTCGGCCCGCCCGCCGGGGCGGGTCCCGGCAATCCCCGCCGCCGAAGGCGGCTCCCCTAAAGCGCCCCAGAGGGGCGCGTAAAAGGCCCCCCGACCGCAGGGCGGAAAATCTAAAACCGGCGCGCGGCGGAACGCGCTCGTCATTCTTGCTGCTTGGAAAGCGGCAATTCCCGTCTTAGCCCCGCCAGGCGCAGCGCGGCACATCTGAAGCGCCCTGAGCGGCAAACCAAAGAAATCCCCGCCGCGGCGAGCGGCAAAAAAGGAGTCAACCAAATGCTGCTATCACTGGACAACGTCAGCAAGATCTTTGCCGACAGGATCATCTTTATGGGGGTGTCCCTCAAGGTGGAGGAGGGGGACCGGATCGGTCTTGTCGGCGCGAACGGGGCGGGGAAATCGACCCTGCTGAATGTGCTGAATGGAGATATGAGCCCGGACGAGGGGGAGCGCGCGGTCAAAAGCGGGCTGACCCTCGGTTTTCTGCGCCAGAACAGCGGCGTGGACAGCGCGAACACGATCTATGAGGAGATGCGTTCGGTGTTCCGGCCGCTGCTGGACGCGCAGGCGCGCATCAAAGAGCTGGCGGCCGCGATGGAGCGGCACGCCGACCACGGCACGGAGGAATATGCCGGCCTGTCGGCGGAATACGGCAGGCTGCTGGCCTATTTTGAAGCGAACGACGGCTACAATATCGGCGTGAAGATCAAGACGGTGTTAAACGGCATGGGGTTCGCGGACCGGGAGATGGACACCGTCTGCGGGACGCTGTCGGGCGGGGAAAAGACCCGCCTCGCGCTCGCCAAGCTCCTGCTCACCGAGCCGGGGCTGCTCATGCTCGACGAGCCGACCAACCATCTGGATTTCCCGACCCTCCAGTGGCTGGAGGACTATTTGCAGGAATACAAGGGCGCGCTCGTCGTCGTGTCGCACGACCGCTATTTCTTAGATAAAATTTGCTCGAAGATGTGGGAGGTCGCCAACCTGCATGTGACCGCCTACAAGGGCAACTACACCAAATACATGCACACGCGGGAGGCGCTCTACGAGCGGCAGCTTAAGGAATATGAGATGCAGCGGCAGAACGTCGCCAAGCTGACCGATTACATCGCGCGCAACAAGGTGCGCGCGACGACCGCGGCGATGGCCAAGAGCCGCGAAAAGATGCTCGAGCGGATGGAGCCGGTCAAAAAGCCGCCCGCGCCGCTGCTGCCGGTGAAGATGGCCTTCCGGTACGAGCAGGAGCCGGTCAAGGACGTGCTCCACGCCGAGGGGCTGACGCTGCGCGCGGGGGAGGATGGCAAGATCCTCTGCACGGGGGCGGATTTCGATCTGCTCAAGGGGCAGAAGGTGGCGCTCGTGGGCGCGAACGGGGTGGGGAAGTCCACCTTTTTGAAGGCGCTGCTCGGGAAGCTCCGCCCCGAGACGGGGAGCGTGCGCTGGGGCCGCAACACGAAGGTCTCCTACTTCGAGCAGGAGCAGCTCGACCTGCACCCGCAGAAAACGGTGATCGGGGAGCTGTGGGACCGCTTCCCCGCGACCTATGAGCAGGACCTGCGCAACGTGCTGGGCGGGCTGCGGTTCACGGGGGAATCGATCTACAAGCAGGTGGGGATGCTGTCGGGCGGAGAAAAGGCGCGGCTCAAATTCGCCATCATGATGTACGAGGGCGGCAACGTCCTGCTGCTCGACGAACCGACCAACCACCTCGACCTCGCGACCAAGGAGGTGCTCGACCGGGCGCTGATGGAATACGAGGGGACGATTCTGGCCGTCTCGCACGACCGGTACCTGCTATCGCGGATGCCCGACCACATCGTCGAGATGACCCCGCAGGGGTTCGTCTGGTACGAGGGCGGCTATGAGAGCTACCGGGCGAAGCGCCGGGAGGCCCAGCCGGAACGGCCGGTGCGGGAGGAGAAGCCCAAAACGGAAAACGCCTTCCACCGCACCAAAAAGCAGCGCGCCGAACAGGTGGCGCGCAAAAAGCGGCTGTGCGAGGTGGAGCAGGAGATCTCCGATCTCGAGCTCGCGGTCGACACGGCGCAGGAACAGCTTGGGGACCCGGAGGTGTCGAGCGATTACCAGCGGGTGAGCGGGCTTTGCGCGCAGATCGAGGAAAACCGCGCGACGCTCGCCGCGCTGATGGAGGAATGGGCGGAGCTCTCCGAGCTCTGTGCGGAAACGGAGGGGCGCCAATGATCGCGCAGAAGCTGGCCGGGCAGGTGGGGGTCATGTTCCTGCTCATGGCGATCGGCGTCTTCATCCGGAAAAAGGGGATCGTTTCGGTCGAGTCGGCGCGGCAGTTTTCCAACTTCGCCCTCTTCATCATCACCCCCGCGCTGCTCGTCAACGTCTTCCAGCGGGATTTCCACCCCGAAATGGCCGCCTCCATCGCGCTGTCGGCCCTGCTTGTCGCGGTTTTCCACCTCCTGGCCGCGCTGCTCACCAGGCCGCTCTTCCCCCACCGGGGGGACGGCGACGACCGCAGCGCCGTCGCCCGGCTGGGCGCGATCAGCTCCAACTGCGGCTTCATGGGCATCCCGCTCATGACCGCCGCGATGGGGGAGGACAGCATGATCTTCGCCGCCATCTACATCGGCATTTTCAATATCTACATCTGGTCGCACGGCGTCATGCTCCTGCGGCGGGACGGCCGGATCCGTTGGAAGGAGATCCTGCTTTCTCCCGGCGTGCTCGGCGCGTCGCTCGGCGTTTTGCTCTACCTTTTGCAGATCCGCCTGCCCGGGCTCCTGCTCGACACCCTCGGCTTCCTCTCGGGCATGAACACCCCGCTGCCGATGGTCATCACCGGCGTGCTCATCGCCGACCTCGCGGTGGGGGAGACCCTCCGGGACCTGCGCCTCTATTTCACCGCGTTTGTACGGCTGGTCGGCCTGCCGCTCGTCATGCTCGGGCTCATGCTGCTCGCGGGGGTGCCGGACTGGTTCGACGGCGCGCCCACCGTCGTGCTCGCCATGGTCATCTCGGTGAGCTGCCCGGTGGCGATCTCCACCGTCATGATGCCCACCCGCTTCGGCGGGGACGCGCAGTACGGCGCCAAGCTCGTCGCGCTGTCGACGCTGCTTTCGATCCTTACCATCCCGGCCGTCGCCTCGCTCGCGCAGTGGGCGATGTCCCGGGGGCACTTTTAAAAAAGTTCCCCCGGCCCCCCTCAAAACATTTGATTCAGGCCGGCCGCGGCGGCTCGCCGCACGCGCGGCCCGTGAGACAAAGTTTTCGCCCGCCCACGCAAAGTTTTCGCCCGCCCGTTAAAAGTTTTCGCCGCCACTTGCCCTGCGGGCAAATGGTGACCCCATCCGGGCCGTCGCTTCGCGACACCTTTTTCAAAAGGCGGCGGGGTCAAGGGGCGGAGCCCCTTGCCGCGCCCGCAGGCGCGGAAGCTTGATCCCGAGAAGCGCATTTTTCGGGTGAATTGCCGCCGCGGGCGGCAGGAGGGACCTTTTTGCAAGAGAAAAAGGCCCCTTTCAACAGAAGGAAGGAATTTACATGAAAGAAAACAAATACGACGACGATTTATTTTTCCAGAAGTACGGCGAGATGTTCCGCTCGCAGAAGGGGCTCGACGGGGCGGGGGAGTGGCCCGCGCTGCAAAAGCTGCTGCCCGAGTTCGCGGGCAGGCGGGTGCTTGACCTCGGCTGCGGCTACGGCTGGCACTGCATCTGGGCGGCGGAGCACGGCGCGGCCGAGGTGGTCGGCACCGACATCTCGCACAAGATGCTCGAGGTGGCGCGGGAGAAGACCGGTTCCCCCGCCGTGCGCTACGAGTGCGCCGCGATGGAGGACCTCGACTATCCGGAGGGCGCGTTCGACATTGTCCTCAGCTCGCTGGCCTTCCACTATATCGCGGACTGGCCGGCGCTCGTCAAAAAAATCCGCCGCTGGCTTACGCCGGGCGGGGACTTCGTCTTTTCGGTGGAGCACCCGGTCTTCACCGCGCAGGGCACGCAGGACTGGTACTACGGCCCGGACGGGGAGATCCTGCACTTCCCGGTGGACAACTACTACTACGAGGGCAGGCGGGAGGCGGTCTTCCTCGGCGAAAAGGTGACCAAATACCACCGCACCCTGACGACCTATGTGAACACCCTGCTGGAGGAGGGCTTTTCGGTGCGGCGGCTGGTGGAGCCGCAGCCGCCCGAAAACATGCTCGGCCTGCCGGGCATGAAGGACGAAATGCGCCGCCCGATGATGCTGCTCGTCTCCGCGCGGCGGGACTGAGCGGCCGGAAGATTTCCTTTCCGAAGGGGAAAACCGATGCAGTGATTTCCAGTTGTGTGAACACTGTATGTGTGAAACCTCACCGAAGAAAGGGCGATCAAGATGAAAAAATTATTGGCGGCAATCCTCGCGGCCGTGACGATTTTATCCCTCGCGGCCCCGGCGCTCGCCGCGGGCCCCGCGGCCGGCTCGCAGTCGTATGCGATCTACAAGGTCACCGGCAACCCGGTCAACGGGGACGGCAGGCAGTTCAACGCGAACGACACCGTCTCTCCCGGGCAGACGATCTACTACGCGTTGCCCGAGACGATGGCGGCGTGGGTGGACAGCGCGTCCAACTTCCGCCTCTCCACCCGCAAGACCTCGAACGGCAAGCTGATCAAATCGATCAAGCTGGTCGAAAAGAAGCTGACCGGCACGTCGGGCGCTTCGACCGTCTACATCCCCAACCAGCAGGACCCGACCGGCAAGGACTACGCCGCCTACAAGACGAGCGAGCGCCGCGCCTACCTGGCGGTCGAGCTGGCGGACACGGCGGTCCCGGAGGAGGTGAAGGTCCAGTTCACCGCGACCTTCACGGCGAAAAAGCCGGTCGTCCTCTGCTACGGCAAGCGCAAGGTCTCCGAGGGGGAGTTTGAAAAGGTGCAGACGGTCAACGACAACGGCACCACGGTGAACACCCTCAAATACCTGCGGTTCTTCGACGGAAAGCAGAACGACAAGCTCACCCTGACCGGGAACCTCTATGTGGCCAATCCGCAGGAGGAGGGGGACGCGACGGTCGAGGTCGGCTCCAAGGGCGTGACAATCAAGCCGGAGCGCAACAGCGTCAACGAGATCTCCTTTGAAGGGGAGGACACGGTTGCGACCCTTACCTTCCGCGCGAACAACAACCCCCGCAAATTCCTGGCGCGCCTGACCACGAGCTGGCCGACCACCGCGCTTTCGAACAAGTTCCGCAACACCGACGCGGTCATCCGCAAATTCTCCCCCGCGACGATCGACGCGACCAGCCGCGCCACCCTCTCGCTCAACAATCCCTTCGCCTACGACGAGGTGGACCCCGGGGACGTCTACATCTATACGGCGGACAGCAAGGGCAACCTCAAGGACATCACCCGCACCGTCTACTACAATGCGGACGAGGACGCCTTTGAGCTCCAGACCCGGACGCTGACCACCTACATCCTCTCGGACAAACGGGTCAAGACGACAACCAAATAACGCGAGGCGGATCAAGGCCCCCCAAACGGAAACCCGTTTGGGGGGCCTTTTGCGCCGGGGGGCGTGCGGCGCGGGCCGCGCTAGGCGTTCTCCGCCGGGGTCCTGGCGGGGGCGGTGATCACCCGGATGGCGCGGGGGCAGTTGGCGATGCGCACCTGCCGGGCGGTGCCGCCGAACTCGCCGTCGAGGGTCCAGGGGACCTTCTCCTCTGCGCGCACGGTGAGGCGGGTGGTGCGGAAGGCGGTGACGAATTCCGAGTCGTACTCCTGGCGCAGCACGGCGCCGACGAGGGCCTGCGCCTCGAGCGCGGATTTGGGGTTGCGCAGGAAGACCGCCTCGAGCAGGCCGTCGTTCATCGAGATGTTCGCGCCCGCCCGGAGCTTGAAGCCGCCGACCGAGGTGGCGTTGGTGACCATGCCGAAGAGGAATTCGCCCTCGACCGTCTCGCCGTCGTGGGTGACGGACATGCGGTAGGCCTTGACGGCGGGCAGCCGCAAAATGGCCTCGAGGAAATAGGCGGCGCGGCCGAGCAGGTTTTTCGACTGCTGGGGGGTCTGGTAGGAGACGTCGGTAAAGGCGCCGAACGCTGCGATGTAGCTGAAATAGCGGTCGCCGAACGCGCCCACGTCGCAGAGGAAGGGCTCGCCGGAAAGGATCGTCGCGGCGGCCTCGTGCATGTTCTTTGAGATGCCGAGGCTCGAGGCGAAGTCGTTGACCGTGCCGGCGGGGATGTAGCCGACGGGCGGCCGCCCCTCCGGGGGGCAGCGCATCAGGCCGGTGATCGTCTCGTTGAGGGTGCCGTCGCCGCCCGAGCAGACGATCAGCCCGTATTGGCCGGCGCGGCGGGGGAGCAGGTCGGCGATCTCCAGCCGCCGCTGGGTGGTGTGCACCGTGACCTCCCAGCCGCCGCGCACAAACAGGTCGATGAGGTCGAGCGCCTTCCCCTTGATCTCCGCCTTGCCCGCGTGGGGGTTGATGAGAAAGAGCATCCGCCGGTTGTCCATGTGGCCGCCTCCTTTTGCGGGAATCAAATCCACCCCTATTATACCCAAAATACGTGCGCGCTTCAACCGGGCGGGAAAGCGGCCACGCCCGGTTGCCGGGCCTACCAATCCCGCTCCGGATGTGGTAAAATAAAAAGGACTGTGAAGGGCAAAATCGACAAGATTCGACAGCGGAGGGACGGACATGGGTGAGCAGCTGACGTTTGGGGAACTGTGGCGGACGGCGCGCTGGCGCTGGCGGGCGCTGCTGGCCGCCTTTCTCGCCTGCGGGGTGGCCGGGTACGCGCTGTTCGCCCTGCTGCCCGGGCGGTACACCGCCCGGGCGCTCGTCTATGTCTCCTCCTCGCGGGAGGTGGACGCGGGTGAGCTCTCCGCCGCGCAGAAGCTCGCGGACACCTGCGCCCTGCTGCTCTCGGGCGACGAGGCGGTCTCCGGCGCGGCGGCGCGGTGCGGCCTCGCGGGGACTCCCGACGAGCTGCGGCGGGGGGTGTCGGTTACGGCGCTCGGCGGGACCGGCGTGGTGCGGATCGAGGCGTCCGCCCCCTCCGCCGAAGAGGCGGCGGCCTTCGCCAACGCCCTCGCGGAGGGCGCCCCCGGCCTTCTCGCCGAGGTGGTGGGCGGCGGCAGCGCGGTGACCGCCGCGCCCGCGCACCTGCCCTCCCGGCCGGACGGGCCCCCCGCGGCGGCCTGCGCGGGGATCGCGGCCCTCTGCGGTGCGGCGATGACGCTGCTCGTCCTCTGTGCGCGGGGGGAACCCGGCGGTCCGCCGCTCGTCCATGGGCTGGCGGGGGAGGGCGCGGCCCGCCTGCGGGAATACGCGGGCGGGGAGCGCCGCCTCGCGGTGCTGGGGCCGGGGGGACTGCGCGTCGCCTGCGCGCTCGCCGGAGAGGACGCGCGGGTGCTGCTGCTGGCCGGCTCGGAGAGGGACGGCCTGTCGGAGCTGCTCGCCGGGCGGTGCGACCCGCCCGACCTGCTGGCGCGGGGGCCGGTGCCCGGGGTGGACCTGCTGCCGGTGGGGGAGGGGCCCGCCGCCCCGCTGCCGGAGGCGATCTCCGCCCTGCTGCTCTGGGCGGAGACGCGGTACGGGCGGGTGCTTTTCCCGGTCGCAAAGGCGGGGGAGGCCGCGATGCTGTCGGCCGGGCTTGTGGTGACGGCACAGAGCGCCCGGGAGGCCCGCAGGGCGCTGCGCGGGGCAAAAAAGGCGGGCGCGCGGGCGGTCTGCGGGGTGGTCTGGGCGGACGGGCAGAGTGAACAAAAATGATTTCAAAACATTTACGAAAATTATTTTGAAAACATATTGTAAAACTTCCCGCGTTGTGTTATCCTAAAGCCGGAAGGGAACCCACAACAGCCGGCGGTCTTTGGAAAGGGGCTTTGCAATATGGCGAACATGGAGGGCTTCCGCGCGGCGGACATGCGCGAGAGCAACGAGAAACTGGTCAAACGGTTCCTGATGGAATACGGCGAATGCACCAAGATGGACATCGCGGGCGGGCTGGGGCTCAGCCACCCGACGGTCGCCAAGGTGCTGGCGGACATGGCCGCGCGGGGGGAGGCAGAGAGCGCGGGCAAGGAGGATTCCCTCGGTGGGCGCAGCGGGGAAAAGTACCGCCTCAACTACGACCACACCCATGTGCTGGCGATCATCCTGACTCTGGACCGGCTCCAGTACCGGGTGGTCAACCTCGCGCGCAGGACGAAGGAGGAGGGGAGCCTGCCCGTCGTGGGGCAGACCCACATCGCGCGGATGGCGGAGCTGGTCAGCGACGTGCGCGGGCGGTTCCCGAACATCCGGCTGATCGAGCTGGGCATGTCGGGCACCGTGCTCGACGGACGGCTGCTCTACATCTCCCAGGCGGACTTTTACCTCGTGGGGAGCGACGTGGCGGGCGAGCTTGAAAAGCGCTGCCAGCTCCCGGTCGAGGCGGTCAACGACGTGAACGCGATGGCGTTCGGCTTTTTCCGGCGGCATATCGAGGTGTCGCTCAAGAACGACAGCATGGCCTACCTCTTCCAGAACCGCACCGGCCCCGGCTCGGGGATCATCGTGGACGGTAAGATCGTCAACGGCTTCTCGGGCTTCGCGGGCGAGGTCGCCAACGTCTGGCCGCCGCAGGAAAGCCTGACCGACCAGATCAAAAGCCAGGTGGCGGCGATCATCTCGGTCGTCAACCCCCGCTTCCTCGTGATCAGCCACGACCGGCAGATCCCCGTCGACCGCGAGGCGGTCCGGGCGTTCGTGCGGGAGCGGTTCCCGGCCCACTCGGTGCCGCGCTTCCACTTCACGCAGGAGTACCCCACGGGCAGCATGCCCGAGCTGCACTTCACCACCGAGTTCGAGGAAAACTACATGGAGGGCCTCACCGAGCTGGCCATCGACGGCGTTTTCCCCGGCTGACGGCGGACGAAAAACAGGCCGCGTATCGTGCGATACGCGGCCTGTTTTGGATTTTTCGCGGTCAGGGGAGGGATTCGAGCGCCTCCGCCAGCTCGTCGAGCGTGGGGAGCTTCTCCCCGGGCTCCCGGTCGAAGAGGCTTTCCGCGCCGGGGGTTCCGGGGGAGAGGGAGTTGACGTAGCGGACCGTTTCGGGGTCGAGCCCCGCCACGGTGAGCCGGAGGGTGCAGGAGGCGTTGCCCTCGAGCACCAGCGCGCCGAGCCCCGCCTGGAGGGAGAGGGAAACCCCCTCCGCCTCCGTCTCCTTTTTCGTCTCGGCCAGCGTGGTCACGCTCCCGTCGGGGGCCCGGTAGGAGAGCTTGACCGCCCGGCTCGCGCCGGTGATCCGGCAGGAGACGGACACGCCGGCGTCCTCCTTCATGTCGAGGTAGAGGACCGCCGCCTGCCCGTGCACCCTTGAATCGCGTGTGACCACGCCGATCCCCCCGTCGGTCACGGCGGAGGTGACGCTCCCCCCGGTGATTTCCCCGAACGCGGCGGCGGTCTCGTCCTTCCAGGGGACCTCCTGGTTGGGCTGGGGCGTCGAGATCCCCAGGTGGGCGCAGGAGGTCAGGGAGAGCGCGGCAATGAGGGCTGCGGCCAAAAGCAGAGCGGCGCGTTTCATCGGAAAGCCTCCAATCCTGTGGCGCGGGGTGGTTGGGTTCGGTCACACGCGGGGAAGGGTCAACCCTGCGGGAAGAGGGAGGAGAAATCCCCCATGTCGAGGTCGTCCGCGTACTGGTCGGCCTGGGTCTTGGAGGTCAGCGCAATGAGGTAGCCCGCGGGAAGCCGCCCGGCATACCGGCTTTCAAGCGCCTCGAGCGCCGCCTGATCCGCACGGAGGACGCCCGCCCACTTTTTTCCGGCGGCGGTCAACTCGCCGATCGGGCCCATGACGTCCTTGAACGCGCCGAACGGGTTGTCTTCCCCGTAGGTAGTGCCCTCGAGCGCGGCCAGCTCTCTGGCCGGCCTCATCACGTCCTCGACGCAGAGATAGACGTCGCCGATCATCTCGGTCTCCGCCGCCATCAGCTCCTCCAGCTCCGCGCCCGAGAAGCCGAGCGCCGTGAGCGCCTCCCGTGCGTTATCCAGGAGGGCGTCCCGCGCGGCGGCGGCCTCGGCCTTGAACGCGTCCTCGGAGAGCTCCCCCTTCAGGTAGCGGCCGGTCGGGCCGTCGACAAACTCCATCGCGATCCGGTTGGCCTCGGCGACATAGCCGTCGTCCCCCGGCGCGGCGGAAGCCGCGCCCGCTTCAGAGGCGGCTTCCCCTGCGCCGAAGAGGCTCCCGGAAGCCGCTCCGTCCTCCGCGGGTCCGGCGGCCGCGCCAGAATCGCCTGCATTTCCGCCTGCCGCAGAGCCGCCCGCATGGGGCGGGAGGAACATGCAGGAGGTGAGCGTCAGCGCGGCGAAGAGAACCGCCGCCGCGGTTGCAAAAACACGTTTCATCAAGATACCTCCGCTTGTATTATGTGTGTCATTCTATCAATACAATAATACAGCAGAGGGCGGGAAATGTCAACCTTTTCTCCTGCGGAGGGCCTAGAATTTTCCAAGGGGCTGCCGCTCGGGAAGCGGCGGAGCTGCCGGGTCCCGCCCCGGACCCCTTGGGTTCTCCGCCCGGGAGGCGGAGGGCCTGTCGGCAGTCGGCCGACGGCGGTTTTAGATTGTCCGCTCAGGGAGCGGCGGAGTTGCCGGGTCCCGCCCCGGCGGGCGGCCCCATTTCTTGTGCGGACAAGAAATGGGGGAAAGAAGCCGCAGGGGGCTGTGCCCCCTTGACCCCCGCGCCGCCTCCGGTTGGCCTGCGGCCAAAGTCGGCGGCGCCCGTTTCACGGATCAGCGGACAAGCCGACAGCATCCCGCCCGCCGCCGCGCCGCGGGCGCAATGCCTCTGCCTGAGAGCCTCCGGAACCGTACCGGAAGTGCTCCCGGGGAGGCACGGCCTTTGCCGGTAGGTGCGCGGCGCACCGGGGACGGGAAACTGCGGTTCCCGCAAAAGGCGGCCGCCCATTCGGGCGGCCGCCTGGGTATGCGGTCAATCAGGGCACACGGGGGAGGGTCGCTGACCCTCCTGTCCCATGGCCGGGATCCCAAAGGGACGCGCGCTTATCTGTCCCACTTGTCGCAGAGGGAATTGACCTGGTCGGCAAATTTGGCGAGGTCCTTGTTGGCGCCGCCCCTGTTGTGCTCGATGACGGCCATGAGGCGTTTCCCGGCGGCGTAGAGGCGGCCGAACACGCCGGTGTAGACGCTTTCGGGCTTGGCGGCGGGTTTCATGACCTCGCGCTTGACGCCCGGTTCGAGCATGGTGTTGGTCAAAAGGTCGAAGCCCGCGCCGTAGTCGGGCGCGGTGACGGGGACGTTGTAGCGTTTGGCGAGCAGGGCGGCGAAGGAGTCGCACACGTCCGATTCGCCGTGCACCACGAAGATCCGTTCAATGGGGGTTTCAAACGCGTCGAGCCAGCGGAGCAGCCCGGCCTGGTCGGCGTGGCCGCTGACCCCCTCGAGGGAGACGATCTCGGCTTCGACTTCGATCGTCTCGCCGAAGAGCTTGACGGATTTGGCGCCCTCCATGAGCGCGCGCCCGAGGGTGCCGGCCGCCTGGTAGCCGACGAAGACGACGGTCGACTGCGGCCGCCAGAGGTTGTGCTTGAGGTGGTGCTTGATGCGGCCCGCCTCGCACATGCCCGACGCGGAGAGGATGACCTTGGGGGTGTTGTCAAAGTTGATGGCCTTGGATTCGTCGCTCGTGATGGCGAGGTGCAGGCCGAGGAAGGTGATGGGATTGATGCCGTGGCGGATGAGCTCGGTGGCCTCCTCGTCGAAGTCGGCGCGGTTGTCCTGGAAGATGCTCGTCGCCTCGACGGCCAGCGGGCTGTCGACATAGACGGGGAAGTTGTTGTGCCCGTGGACGAGCCCGCGCGCCTTGATGTCGCGCAGGAAATAGAGCATCTCCTGCGTGCGCCCGACGGCGAAGGAGGGGATGACGACGTTGCCGCCCCGGTCGAAGGTGCGCTGGATGATTTGGGCGAGGCTTTCGGCATAGTCGGGCGGGGGATTGTGGAGCCGGTCGCCGTAGGTGGATTCCACGACGACGTAATCCGCCTCCGCGATATAGCTCGGGTCGTTGATGAGGGGCTGGTTGAGGTTGCCCACATCGCCCGAAAAGACGAGCTTTTTGGTGACGTCCTCCTCGGTGACCCACAGCTCGATGCTCGCGGACCCGAGCAGGTGGCCCGCGTCGATGAACCGGATGGCGATCCCGTCGCAGAGCTGTTCGACCTGGTTGTAGACGTATGGCTCGAGCAGGGAGATCGCCGCCTCCGCGTCCCGCATGGTGTACATCGGCTCGATCTCCTCGCGGCCGGCGCGTTTGCCCTTGCGGTTTTTCCACTCGGCCTCAAACTCCTGGATGTGCGCGGAGTCGCGCAGCATGATGCCGCAGAGGTCACAGGTCGCGTCGGTCGCGCAGATCGCGCCCCGGAAGCCCAGCTTTGCCAGCAGGGGAAGGCGGCCGGAGTGGTCGATATGCGCGTGGGTCAGCAGCACATAGTCGATTTCCCCCGGCGCAAAGGGGATCTCCTGATGCTCATATTCATCGGGGCCCTGCTGCATGCCGCAGTCGATGAGGATTTTCTTCCCGCACGCCTGTAAATAGTGGCAGCTGCCGGTGACCTCGTGGTCCGCGCCAAAAAAGGATAGTTGCATAACCCAAACCTCCCGATATCGTTTTTTTCATTCTACTACAATCCGGGCGGCCGCACAAGGAACGAAAAAAGGAACGAATAGAAAATCTATTCGTTCCTCTGATTGCTGGCCGCCTGTTCCTTCCGGACGGCCTCGGTGGCTTTCAGCTGGATGATCTCATAGTGCAGGCGGCGGTTTTCCTCCTCGAGCTTGTGGTAGTAGTGATAATCGACGTTGTGCTTGATGAGCAGCACGACGATCGCCGTCAGGAGGATCGTGACAAGCAGCAGCGCGAAGATGAAAAGATCCCCCAGCTGCAGATAGTACCCCCCGAACAGCTTGTACCGTTCAAGCCCGGCGATGTCGGAGAAGAGCTGGTTCATACCGGTATCCTCCTTTGTCTGTCTCACGCCGCGTCCGGCGGCGGTCCCACGTTCGTGTTTGGCGGGCTGTCCGTCCGGGGCGCGCGGCCTGTCCCATGTTCCCACCCCGGATTTCGTTAAACTCGACTTTAGCGAAATATCGCCCCGGTATCCGGCGGCTGGAAGGCCCGCCCGGGCCGACTTCGCCCCGTCAGCCCGGGGCCGCGCCGCCGGCGGGCATGCTCCCGAGGCGCTTTCCCTGCCAGGAATCCCGGCGCGCGAGCTCCTTGTCGATCTCGTTGAGCACGCAGAGCTTTTTGCGGCTCCAGTCGGGCCCGATGAGCGTTTCGGGGTCGCCGTCGCCGGTGAGCCGCCCGATCACACATTCGGGCGGCAGCCATTCGAGCTGGTCGCAGACGGTCCGCACGTATTCGTCGCGGCTCATCAGCGGGAAAGGCTTCTCCCGGTACTCCCGCGCGAGCGCGGTGCCCTCGAGCAGGTGCAGCAGATGAATCTTGACGAGGTGCGGGCGCAGCCCGCCGACCCGCTTCGCCGTTTCGACCATCATGTCATGCGTTTCGCCGGGCAGCCCGTCGATCAGGTGCACGCCGAACGGTACGCCCCGCGCCCGCAGCTTCCCGGCCCCTTCGAGGAAGTCGGCGTAGCTGTGGCAGCGGTTGATCCGCTCCCCCGTCGCGTCGTGGACGGTTTGGAGCCCGAGCTCGACGGTCAGGTAGGTGCGCCGCGCCAGCTCCCCGAGCAGCCCGCACACCTCGTCGGGCAGGCAGTCGGGCCGGGTGGCGACCGCCAGCCCCACCACCCCGGGACAGGCGAGCGCCTCCTCATAGAGGCGGCGCAGCGTGTCCGCGGGCGCGTAGGTGTTGGTGCGCGCCTGGAAATAGGCGATGTGCCGTGGGGTGTCCCACTTGCCGGCCATGCGCGCGGCGACCTGGGAGAACTGCTCCCGGATGGGCAGGCGCGGGTCGCCGCCGAACTCCCCGCTGCCCGCGGGGGAGCAGTAGACGCACCCTCCCCTGCCCTTTGTCCCGTCGAGGTTGGGGCAGGTGAAGCCCGCGTTCAGCGGCACGCGGGAGACCTTGCCGCCGAACCGGCGGGAGAGAAAACAGGTGTAGGTGTGGTAACGCTTGTTGCTGTCGGAATACGGGAAGGGATTTTTCATTCGATGAAGGAGAATTTCGTCACGTCGAACATCCCCATGTCGGTGATGCGGATGTCCCCGATGACGGGCAGCGCCATGAAGCTCAGCGTAATGAACGGGTCGATTCCCTCCGCGACCCCCTGTTTTTTCGCCAGGGCGATCATCCCGTCGAGCGCGGGGATGAGGGTGTCGGCGGTTTCGTTGCTCATGAGGCCGGCGACGGGCAGCGGCAGCGTGCCGAGGATTCTGCCGTCCGCGGCGATCGTGTAGCCGCCCTGCACCCGTTCGATCTCCCGGACGGCGGCGAGCATGTCGGCCTCGTTGTCCCCCACGACGATGAGGTTGTGGGAGTCGTGCGCGACGGTGGTGGCCACCGCGCCGTGGGTAAGCCCGTAGCCCGCGATGAGGCCCACGCCGACATTTCCGGTGGCGTGGTGCCGCTCGAAGACGGCGATCCTGCGCAGCTTCCCCGCCGCGATGAGGGAATCGACCTCGGAGGCGGGGAGATCGGTGCGGGTGGTCGTGACGTTGCCGGGCATGACGTTGATGACCGGGTAGCTCTCCCGCTTTGGCAGCGCGAGGCAGCCGTCGGAAAGCGGCGCGAGGTGGACCGAATGGGTGATCGGGTCGTCCTCCCCCGCGCTCCCGACGAGCCCGAAGGAGAAGGCGCCCCGGACAAATTCCTTCCCGTCCTTGTAGACCGCCCGCACGTCGATCTCCCGCAGGTCGGTAAAGACGACGAGGTCGGCCCGGTAGCCCGCGGCGACCGCGCCGAGGCCGTGGAGCCGGTGGATGCGCGCGGCGTTGATCGTCGCCATCTGGATCGCCTTCACGGGGTCGAGGCCGCATTCGACCGCGCGCTTCACGTTCCAGCGGATGGTCCCCTCGCGGCGGATGTCCGCGAGGTGCTTGTCGTCGGTGCAGAAGGCCATGTGGGAGGTGTCCACCCCGTCGGCGAGCGCGCCCTCGATGATCGGCGCGAGGTTTTTGCAGGCCGAGCCCTCCCGCACGAGCACCGCCAGCCCGGCGCGCAGCTTCTCGTGCGCCTCGGCCCAGGAGGTGGACTCGTGGTCGGTGCCGGTGCCCGCCGCGATGTACGCCTGCAGGCCGTTGCCGGTGATGCCGGGCGCGTGGCCGTCGACGACGCGGCCGGAGAAGAGCTCGAATTTGGCCATGACGGCGGGGTCGCGGCCCGCGACGCCCGGGTAGTTCATCATTTCGCCCAGCCCGAGGACGCGCGGCTCCTCTGTAAAGGGCTTCATCTTTTCAGCGGTGAACACCTCGCCCGCGTGCTCGAAGGGGGTCGCAGGCACGCAGGAGGGCAGCTGCACATAGTAGTTGACGGGCAGCTTCGCGGAGGTGTCGAGCATGAACCGCACCCCCGCGCCCCCCGCGACGTTCGCGATCTCGTGGGGGTCGGTGACGAGGGTGGTGGTGCCCCAGCCGAGCGCCTCGGTGCAGTAGGCGGGCGGCGACACCATCGACGACTCGACGTGCACGTGCGCGTCGATGAAGCCGGGCGCGACGAATTTCCCGCCGAGGTCGACGACCCTTTCCCCGCTGTCATAGCTGCCGACGCCGGCGATCATCCCGCCGGCGATGGCGATGTCGCCGGGGACGACCTCCCCGGAAAAGACGTTGACGACCCGCGCGTTTTTGAGCACGAGGTCGGGCTCCCGTTCGCCGAGAGCCGCCGCGATGAGGATTTCCCGTTTCATGAAAGCACCTCCAAAGGCTGTTGTTTACCGGATCGCCCGGCACTCCAGATAATAGCGTTTTTCATGCGCGTGCCCCATCGAGAAGGTCTTGCGGGGCAGCGCGCCGTCGAGCAGGACGGTCGGAAAGAGCTGGGACTTCTTTATGACCGGCAGCAGAAAGCCGATCGTGCCGGGGCTTTTGCAGAGGTGCCCGACCACCTGCTCCCCGTGGATGTAGTCGACCTTGCCGCCGAACCGGCCGAGGTACCAGTCGATAAAGTTTTGCAGCGTCCCGGCGGCGAGCTGGGAGGAGGGGTTGGCGACATAGAGCCGCCCTCGACGGGAGCCGCAGACGTATTCAAACGACTGCCCGCCCACCGCGTCCTCGCCGGTGTCGTAGTAGGCTTGGAGCTCGCGGAGCACCTGGTCGGGCTCCACGCCGAAGAGGATGCGGTGGATCGGCTCGAATTCGAGCGCCTCGTCGTGGACGTTCACGAGCTCGACGAGCGCGTAGCGCGCGGGATGGGTTTCACGCTGTTCCGCGGGGAGGGCCTTTTTGAGCCGCTCCCAGCAGGCCTTGGCGGTGGCCAGCGAGTGGTTGCCGTCCCCCACCGCGATGAGCAGCGGCCGCTTGCCGGGGAAGCGCGCGCCGTAGTCGCCGAGCTTTTCCGCGAGCGCGCCGAACGCCCCGTCCACCCGCGCGGCCTCGGGGCCGGACACCCGCCACCCGCAGATGCGTCCGCCCCCCTCCATGAGCTCGAAGTCGTAAAGCCGGGGAAGGCTTCCCGTCCGGGCGCGCAGCGGCTCGATGACGGTGCGGCCGGGGTCGTCGATCAGCACCATGATGTGTGGGCTTTCGAGCGGCGCGTCCTCCCGCACCCGGATGCGGGGGGGCAGGCGGCTTTCCACCGTGCCCTCGGTCGGCCGCACGAGCGACTGGCTGCCCGCGCCGTACTCGTATTCCTCGAGGTCGAGCTTGCCCACCAGCCCCTGCCGCACCTTGCCGGGGGCGAGGGTGCGCTGGAGGTAGACGTAGCTTTCGGGCAGGGTGCGGAAGAGCCCCTCGTCCAGATAGCGGCGCATCGCCGCATTGATGCGCGGGATGCGCGCGCCGGCCTCCTTTTCGTCGAGGTAGACCTCCGGCAGGATCATGTCCAGCGTGGAGGGGGCGTCCCCCACCTCGCGGGCGACCCGCTCCCAGTACTCCGGCTCGGAGGTGTACTGGTCGCACGCCACGACGCTCCACCGCGTCATGTCCGCCTCCCGCGGAATCAGAATGTCCGCCGGGGAAAAGCCTGTTTTGTTCATCTGCATAACCGCCTTGTCGTTTGTTTTTGGGCCCGGCCCGCCGAACCAAATTCCCGGCGCGCCATAGTATGGGTTAGGCGCGGGTTTCCCGCGCGGTACATACGGGTGGTGTTGGGTCCATGCTATTTGTCTTTGTCACGGCGCTCGCCCTGAGCGCCGACGGGTTCGCCGCGGGCGCCTCCTTCGGCCTGCGCGGGGTCAAAATCGGCGCGGCCGCCAAAACCGCGATCGCGCTGCTCTCGACCGGCTTCGCCTTCGCCGCCGTCACGGCGGGCGGCGCGCTCGGGGCGTTCCTCCCCCCGAGCGCCGGGCGCTGGATCGGCGCGGGCATCCTGATCCTGCTCGGCGTGCTGC
>NZ_DBMDHH010000051.1:0-17413 GCF_057433415.1 Anaerotruncus sp.
CGACACGCTGGGGGTCGAGACCAAGGCGAAGGCCGCGCTCGTGATGGACGCGGCGAGCGGCCGGGTGCTCTTCGCGAAGAACGCGAACACGCGCCTGCCGATGGCCTCGACCACCAAGATCCTGTCGGCGCTGCTCGCGCTCGAGCAGGACGGGATCGACGAGTGGTTCACCGTCGACACCGCCGCCATCCATGTGGAGGGGTCGTCGATGGGGCTGCGCGAGGGGGACCAGGCGACGCTGCGCGCGCTCGCCTACGGGATGCTGCTGCCGTCGGGCAACGACGCGGCGGGAGCCGCCGCCGTGCGCATCGCGGGCAGCAAGGAGCGGTTCGCGGAGATGATGAACGAGCGCGCCGCCGAGATCGGCATGGAGGACAGCCATTTCGTCACCCCGTCGGGGCTCGACGACCCGGAGCACTACTCCTCCGCCTACGACATGGCGCTGCTTGCGCGGGAGGCGCTGGAGAACCCCCTCTTCGCGGAGATCTGCGCGAAGCCGAGCGCGAAGATCCAGTATGGGAATCCCCCCTACGACCGGTGGCTGCAAAACCACAACCGGCTGCTCAAAAGCTACCCGGGCACGGTCGGCGTCAAGACCGGCTTCACCGATTCGGCGGGGCGCTGCCTCGTCTCCTGCGCCGATCGGGAGGGGGTGCGGCTGATCGTTGTGACGCTCTCCTGCCCCGACGACTGGAACGAGCATAAAAAGCTCTACGACCGCTATTTCGGCCTGCTGCGGCCGGAGGAGGTCGGCGGGCTCGTGCCGGAGGTGGAGATCCCCGTGACGGGCGGGGAGCGGGACGCGGTCGCGGCGGTTTTCGACGAGCCCGGCCCCGTCGCGCTGATGGACGGCGAGCGGGTCGATGTCGCGGTGACCGCCGCGCCCTTCCTCTACGCGCCGGTGAGGCGCGGGCAGGTGGTCGGGAGCGTGAAATTTTCCTGCGACGGCCAGCCGCTGGCCGAGGCGGCGCTGACCGCCGCGCGGGACGTGGACGCAGAGGAAACGAAGCCCTCCCTCTGGAGCCGGCTGTTCGGCTGGCTCGGACGGGGCGGGGACGACTGAAACGGATAGAAAGACAGGTTAGGATATGGCAAAGGTAACGGGAATCCGCATCCAGAAGGTGCTGTCGGACAACGGCATCCTCTCCCGCCGCAAGGCGGAGGAGGCGATCAGGCAGGGGCGCGTCACGGTAAACGGGCGCCCGGCGGTGCCGGGCAACCCGGTGAACCCGGCGCGCGACGTGATCGCGATCGACGGGGTCAAGGTGGCGCTCCAGAGGAAGAAGCACAACGTCTACATCATGCTGCATAAGCCGCGCGGCTTCGTGACGACGACGGCGGACGAGATGGGCCGCCGGTGCGTGACCGACCTCGTGGAGGACGCGCCCGCCAGGGTGTATCCCGTCGGGCGGCTCGACCGGAACAGCGAGGGCCTGCTTTTGATGACCAACGACGGCGCCTTCGCCAACATGGTCATGCACCCCTCCAACCACATCACCAAGACCTACCGCGTGACGGTGCGCCCCGGCATCACCGACGAGCAGGCCGCGCAGATGGGCGCGGGGGTGCTGCTCGACGGGAAGAGGACCCTGCCGGCCACCGTGCTCGTGCTCGACAAGGCGGAGGGCCGCGCGGTCTTGCAGATCACCATCCAGGAGGGCCGCAACCGGCAGGTGCGCCGCATGTGCGAGGCGGTGGGGCTCGAGGTGGCGCGCCTCAAGCGGACAAGCGTCGGGCCGCTGAAATTGGGGATGCTCCAGCCCGGCCAGTGGCGGGAGCTCAAGCCCAGCGAGCTGATTGCCCTGCGCAACGCCGTCTCTAAGAAATGATGGAAAACCCCTCTGTATAATTTGCGGAATTTATTACAAGGAGTAACGGGATGTTTCTGATCAAACGCGTGACAGACCCGCGCCTCGCCGCGCGCATCTGCGACAGCTTCGGCACGCCGGAGAACGGTTCCTTCGCCTACGCCGCCACCAAGGGGGACGAGGTGCTCGGCACGGCGGTGTTCTTCACCGCGCCGGGCGGCTGCGTGACCCTCGCCGGCGCGGACACCGGCCGGCGGCTCGACGTGGGGCTCGTCGACGGGATGGCGCGCGCCGCCTTTACGGCGCAGATGCGCGCGGGGGCCCTTTCGGCGAAGCTCGGGGAGGGGCTTTCGGAGGAGCTGCGCCGCGCGCTCACCAAGCTCGGCTATGAGGCGCGGGAGCCTTTCCCGCTCGAGGCGTTCTTCGCGAAGAAGAGCTGCGGCTGCGGGCGGTGAGTTCCACGGGCGCCATCGATACGCAAATACCAAAACGCCGCGGGAGACCGCGGCGTTTTTTCTGTCGGAAACGTGGAAAAGAACCGTTAATCTTTTATCAAAAACCGCAAAAAACAGCTTGTTATTTGGGATGGAAAAGTGTATACTTTATTGTGGTTACATTTTGACATTTTCTTTTTTTCATCTGTGGAAAGTCAACAAATGCGACCGAATCCCGTATTTTGATCCCCGCCGGAATGGCGGCCGCCCGTCGGGACGACGGGCGTCAGTTTAAGATAGGAGGAAAAAAACATGAGTGACAAGGCGATGTCACTGGCCGATGCACGTAACGAGGCCCAAAAGGCGACGGCGGCCCGCAAAAGGCTGACGGCGCTCTTTGACCCCGACAGTTTTGTCGAGGTCGGCGCGCTCGTGAAGAACGGCTGTGACGGCACCGGGGTGATCACCGGCTACGGCCTGGTGGAAGGCAGCCCCGTGTATGCGTTTTCCCAGGACTCCACCGTGCGCAACGGGGCGGTCGGAGCGGCCCACGGCTCCAAGATCAAGAAGATCTACGACCTCGCGGTCAAGACCGGCGCGCCGGTCGTCGGCATCTACGATTCCAACGGCGCCGCCGTGGACGAGGGCCTCGACGCGCTCGCCGCTTATGGGGAGATGCTCCTCTGGACCAACAACCTCTCGGGCGTCGTGCCGCAGGTCTCCGTCGTGGCGGGCGCCTGCGCGGGCAGCGCGGCGCTGATCGCCGCCTCCGCCGACTTCGTCGTCATGAGCGAGGGCGCCGAGCTCTTTTTGACCCCCGCCGACGCGGATTCCGCGACCGACGCGGCCAACGCGGCCAAGTCGGGCGTTGCACATATCGTGGAGAAGGACGCCGACGCCGCGGTGGCCGCGGCGCGCAGGCTGGTTTCCCTGCTTCCCTCCAACAACCTCTCCGCGGCCCCCTACTGCGACTTCACCGAGGCTCCCGGCGCGGGCGCCGCGCTCGACGCGCTTGCGGCGGGCGTCGCGGACCAGGCCGACATCCTCGGCATCGCGGAGCAGATCGCGGACGCGGACAGCCTGATCGAGCTCCAGAAGGCGTTTTCCGGCACCGGCGCGAAGGTCGCGCTGGGCACCGTCGCCGGCACGACCGTCGGCTTCGTCGCCGCGTCGGACAGCGGCGCCGTCTGCTCGGGCGGATGCAGCAAGATCGCCCGCTTCGTCGCGATCTGCGACTCCTTCCAGATTCCCGTCGTGACCCTCGTCAACTGCGAAAAGTTCGCAGCCGCCGACGGCCATGTCTTCCAGGGCGGCGTGCGTGAGGCCGCCAAGCTCGCCCATGTCTACGCCGAGGCGACCACCCCGAAGGTCGCGGTCATCGTCGGCAAGGCGTACGGCTCGGCCTGCGTCGCCCTCGCGGGACGCGGCGCCAACGCCGATTACGCGATCGCCTGGCCGAACGCGGTCATCTCCGCGCTGGCCCCCGAGACCGCCGTGGCCTTCCTTGAGGGCGACAAGATTACTCTTGAGAAGTCCCGCGCCGAGGTCGAGGCGGAGTATCTCGCCAACGAGGCGAGCGCCCTCGCGGCCGCCGCCAGGGGCCACATCGACGACGTGGTCGACCCCGCAGATACCCGCGCCGCGGTCATCTCCGCGCTCGACATGCTCGCCGGCAAGCGTGTGAGCACCCTTCCCAAGAAGCACGGCAACATCTCGATGTAACCCGGCGCCGGCCCGCCATTGCCGCAGGAATGCGGCGGATACCTACCGATGCAGGCCGGCCGCCCGGAACCAGTGCGGCTCGGCAGACCATATGAATCAAAAACAAATCATATTTTACAGGAGGATACAGTCATGAAAAGATTTAACATAGTTGTCAACGGCAGGGCTTACGACGTACAGGTGGATGAGCTGGCTCCGGGCGCGGCCCCCGCCGCTCCGGCTCCGGCTCCCGCTCCCGTCTACGCCGCCCCGGCTCCGGCCGCGATGCCTTATGCCGTGCCCTCCCCGATCCCGTCTCCCGTGGCCGCTCCGGTCGCCGCTCCGGCGCCCGCTCCGGCTCCGGCGCCCGCTCCGGCTCCCGCGGCCGCCCCGGCTCCCGCGCCTGCCGCCGCTCCCGCCGCCGGCTCGACCAAGATCAACGCGCCGATGCCCGGCAACATCCTCGATGTGAAGGTCAACGTCGGCGACCATGTCGAGGCCAACCAGCTCGTGCTCATGCTCGAGGCGATGAAGATGGAAAACGAGATTTTCACCCCTGTTGCCGGTACGGTTGTGGGCGTCCATGTCAAGAAGGGCGATTCGGTCAACTCGGACGATCTGCTCATCTCCATCGGTTAAGGGGGAATGATCCATGGCTCAAAAGGTTAAAATTTGCGAGACCATCCTGCGCGATGCGCACCAGTCGCTGATCGCGACGCGCATGCGCCTGGATGAGATGCTCCCCATCCTGCCCGCGATGGACGAGGTCGGCTTCTACTCCTGCGAGTGCTGGGGCGGCGCGACCTTCGACGCGTGCATCCGGTTCCTCGACGAGGACCCGTGGGAGCGTCTGCGGACGATCCGCCGCGAAATGCCCAACACCAAGCTGCAGATGCTCTACCGCGGCCAGAACATGCTGGGCTACCGCCATTACGCCGACGACATGGTCGAGTATTTCGTCCAGAAGTCGGTCGACAACGGCATCGACATCATCCGCGTGTTCGACGCGCTCAACGACATCCGCAACCTCGAAGCGTCGATCCGCGCGGCCAAGAAGTCGGGCTGCCACCTCCAGGCGGCGATGTCCTATACCCTCAGCCCGGTGCACAACATCGACTATTTCGTGGACTACGCCAAGCAGCTTGAGAGCGCGGGCGCGGATTCCATCTGCATCAAGGACATGGCGGCGCTCATCACGCCGTCCGCGGCCTTTGAACTGACCTCCGCCCTCAAAAAGGCGGTCAAAATCCCGATCAATCTGCACACCCACTACACCTCCGGTCTCGCTTCGATGGCGCTGCTCAAGAGCATCGAGGCGGGCGTGGACATCATCGACACGGCGATGTCCCCGCTGGCGATGGGCACCTCCCACGCTGCCACCGAGTCGATGGTCGCGGCGCTGCAGGGCACTCCCTACGACACCGGCCTCGACCTCAAGAAGCTGGACGTCGTGCGCGCCCACTTCGCCAAGCTGCGCCAGAAATACCTCGACGCGGGCCTGCTCAATCCGAAGGTCATGGGCGTCGACGCGAACACGCTGATCTACCAGGTGCCGGGCGGCATGCTCTCCAACCTCGTTTCCCAGCTCAAGCAGGCCGGGAAGGAGGACCAGTTCGAGGATGTGCTCCGCGAGGTCCCGAACGTCCGCAAGGACGCGGGCTACCCGCCGCTGGTCACCCCGACCTCCCAGATCGTCGGCACCCAGGCGGTGTTCAACGTCATCATGGGCGAGCGGTACAAGATGGTCACCAAGGAGTTCAAGGGCCTCGTGAAGGGCGAGTACGGCAAGACCCCGGTCGAGATCGACCCCGCCTTCCGCAAGAAGATCATCGGCGACGAAAAGCCGATCGACTGCCGTCCGGCCGACCTGCTCGGGCCGGAGATGGAGAAGATGCGCGCCGAGTTCCCTGCCGAGTACCTCGAGCAGGAGGAGGATATCCTCACGATGGCGATGTTCCCGCAGGTCGCGCCCAAATTCTTCGAGTCCCGCAAGAACAAGAAGTACGGAGTCGACGGCAAGCACGCCGACAAGGCCAGCAAGGTCCATCCCGTCTGATTGTTTCCCGAAAGCCGCCGGTCGAAAGACCGGCGGCTTTTTGCGCTTCCGAAAGGCTATGAAGCCATCCGGAAATTGACAAAGGGGACGATATGGGGTAAAATATCAAGATACGGAAATGTGCGGCGGCGCACGCCAAAACGACGTGGAGGATGGGACGCGGATGGTCAAAAGCATGACGGGCTACGGACGCGCGCAGCAGATGCTGGGCGGCCGGGACATTACGGTGGAGATCAAGTCGGTCAACCACAGGTTTTTTGAATTTTCGGCGCGGGTGCCCCGGGCATACGGATATTTGGAGGAGCGCCTCAAAAGCTACGTGCAGGGGCAGATCTCCCGCGGCAAGGTGGAGGTCGGCGTCACCATCCTGACGGTCGAGGGGCAGAACGCGGTTGTCGAGGCCAACCGGGAGCTGGCGGGCGCCTATGTGGACGCGCTGCGTAAGATCGGCGAAGAGGCGGGGCTCAAGGACGACCTCGCCCTCTCCACCCTCACGCGGTTCTCCGACATCTTCACCGTGCGCCGCGAGGCGGAGGACGAGGAGGAGATCTGGGCGGCGGTCAGGACGGTCGCGGACGAGGCGGTGAACCGCTTTGTCGCCATGCGCGCCGCCGAGGGCGAACGCCTGAGGGCCGACCTGCTGGGCCGGCTCGAGAGCATCGGGCGGGGCGTGGCGTTTGTCAAGGAGCAGTCCCCCCGCACGGTGGAGGCCTACCGCGAGCGGCTGGCCGCGAAGATCCGCGAGGTGCTCGCCGACCGCCAGATCGACGAGGCCCGCATCGTGACCGAGGCGGCGATCTTTGCCGACCGGGTCGCGGTGGACGAGGAGACGGTGCGGCTCGAAAGCCACCTCGTCCAGTTCCGCGAGATCCTCGGCTACGACTACCCGATCGGGCGGAAGCTCGACTTTTTGGTGCAGGAGATCAACCGCGAGGCCAACACGATCGGCTCCAAGGCGCAGGACGTGGCGGTCGCGCAGGTGGTGGTCGACATCAAGAGCGACGTGGAAAAAATCCGTGAACAGATACAGAATATCGAATAAGGAGAACGCAAGATGAAGCTCATCAACATCGGTTTTGGCAACATGGTGTGCGCCAACCGCCTGGTGGCGATTGTCAGCCCCGAAAGCGCCCCGATCAAGCGGATCATCCAGGACGCGCGCGACCGCGGCACGCTGGTCGACGCGACCTACGGCCGCCGGACTCGCGCGGTCATCATCACCGACTCCGACCATGTGATCCTCTCGGCTGTGCAGCCGGAGACGGTCGCCAACCGCATGGTGGATGAGGACGACGAGGTCGAGGACGATGAGTGAGGGTACGCTGATCGTCTATTCGGGGCCGTCGGGCGTCGGCAAGGGCACGATCCTGCGGCCCTATCTTGAAAGCCACCCGGAGGCGGTGCTTTCGGTGTCGGTGACGACGCGCGCCCCACGGCCCGGAGAGACGGACGGGGTGGAATACCATTTCATTACGCGCGAGGAATTCGACCGGCTGGCCAAAAGCGACGGCCTGCTGGAGCACGCGGAGTACAGCGGCAACTGCTACGGCACGCCGCGCGCCGCGGTGGAGCGCCACATTGCCGAGGGGCGGGACGTGGTGCTCGAAATCGAGGTGCAGGGCGCGATGAAGATCCGGGAGAGCTTTCCCGAGGCGGTCTTCGTCTTCATCCTGCCCCCCTCCTACGGGACGCTCCACGAGCGGCTCGCCGGAAGGGGCACCGAGACGCCGGAGGCGATGGAAGCCCGGCTGCGCACGGCGCGGTTTGAGCTCTCCCACGCCGCGGAATACGACTATGTGATCGTCAACGACGATGTGGAAAAGGCGCGCGAACAGTTGGGCGCGATCATCACGGCGGCCAAGTGCCGCACCCGCAATATGAAAAAATTTATCGATAAGGTGTGTGAGTTTCATGAGTATGCTTAGGCCGTCGATCACCTCCATCATCAAGCCGGGCGACAGCTACTATGCCTTTGTGGTTGCGGTTGCCAAACGCGCCCGCGACATCGCGCAGGAGCAGGAGGAGGACCACGCGATCACCGAGGAAAAGCCGGTGCAGAAGGCGGTCGAGGAGTTTGCCGCCGGGAAGTATAAGATGGGGAACCCCCATCCGAAGGAATAACGGCAAAGCGGCCCTGCTCTGACAGGGCCTGTTTTGTTTTTCACGCCCGGGAGGCGATGTTGTGAAAAAGATGAAGATACGCCTGCTCGCGCTGGCGGCGGCACTGGCGCTGCTGCTGGCCGGATGCGCGCCGCGTGGCGGAGAAACGCCGTCCGCGCCCCCTTCCTCTCCGGAAGAGCCGCCCGCCCTGAGCGGGCCCGGCGCGGAAGAAGAACCGGCGGAGCCGGTCTACTACGACGCGGATTTCTACGCCCGCCCCGCGTGGAACGCGGCGGGCACCGGGACGGCGATCAAAAACGGCGCGGCCCTCACCTGGGTGGGGCTCGACAATGAAGTCCTGCGCGCCGCCGCCTTCGGGGACCCGGCGGCCGGCCCCGGCCTTTCGCCGGAGGACATCACCCTCACGATCGGCGAGGGCTGGGTGCTGCGCACCGTCCCCGGCACCCGCGCGGCGCTGCGGGAGGGGAAGTGGACGCTTCTGAACGCCGCGCTCTACGACCTGGATGGAACGCTGCTGCGCGCCTTCCCCGACGCCTCCCCGGAGGAGGTGGAGGCCGCCACGGGCGACTATGAAAAGCAATCCGCCTATGTGAACGCCTACCCGCTCGGCAGCGGGCACATCGCGCTCGAGACGGGCGCAATGCTGCTGCTCTATGACATCGCGGCCGACGCCCTTTCCCTTGTGGACGACTACCGCGACGTGCGCTGGCAGGGCTTCACCGTCTACGACGCGGGCGCCTACGGGATCTACCAGTGCTGGCCGTTCGGGGAGAGCCTCTACTACATGGCGAGCATCGACCCGCCGCCCGGCGAGCCCCGCCGGGTGCTCTACCGCCTCGACACGGCGGGGGAGCGGGAGCTTTTCTGCGACGACACGGGCTTTTTCCGCTACAAGCCGGTGGAGGGAGGCCTCTACGGCTTCCGGGAGTGGAACAACGGGATCTTTACCGACGAGGGCTACGAGTGGGGGATCGAGGCGTGGTTCCTCCCCGACGGGGGCGAATGGCGGCTCGTCGCGAAGGACAACACCGCCTCCGGGGACGCGCTTCCCCTCGACGCGTCCCATTACGACTACATCTGGATGGATAAGCGGGACGGAGAGGCGTGGCCGAGCTTCCGCCGCCACGACCTCGCGACGGGGGAGGAGATCTCCTTTTCCCCGCGCGACTACGACGGGCGCAAGCTCTATGACGGCGGCTACGGGTTCGGGCTTTACTGCACCCGCGCGGTCGAGGGCGGCGTGCAGTTTGTCTACGTCGTCTCCGACGTTGCGGAGACGGCGGACGGGGACCTGATGGAAAAGCGGGAATGCTGGCTCTACGACACGCGGGAGGACGCCCCGCGCAGGCTCGACCGCCTGGACGGCGCGTCGATCTGGGGGATCAACCCGCAGGGGACCCACGCGATCGAAGGCGGCGGACCGCCCTGGCGGGTGGTCCCGCTGGAATGAGGAGGAATCGGAATGTTTGAAGGAAAAACGATCGTCGTCGGCGTATCGGGCGGCATCGCGGCCTACAAGGCCGCGCAGCTTGTGAGCGACCTTGCCAAGACGGATGCCGACGTGCATGTGCTGATGACGAAAAACGCGGCCGAGTTCGTGTCGGCGCTCACCTTTGAGACGCTCTCCAAAAACCGCGTCGCGGCGGACACCTTCGACCGCAATTACGAATACGACGTCGAGCACGTGGCGCTCGCAAAAAAAGCGGACGTCATGCTGATCGCGCCCGCGACCGCCAACGTGATCGCCAAATTCGCGGCGGGCGTCGCGGACGACATGCTCACGACGACAGTGCTGGCGGCGCGCTGCCCCAAGATCGTCGCCCCGGCGATGAACACCGGCATGTACGACAATCCCGTCACCCAGCGCAACCTGGAGACGCTGCGCGGCTTCGGCTTCACGGTGCTCGAGCCGGACAGCGGCCTGCTCGCCTGCGGCGACACCGGCCGCGGGCGGCTGCCCGACCCCGCCGTGCTCTTTGAGGCGGTGCGCGCGGCGCTCACCGAGCGGGACCTGGAGGGGATGCGCCTGCTCGTCACCGCCGGCCCGACCCGGGAGGCGATCGACCCGGTGCGGTTCGTCACCAACCACTCGACCGGGCGGATGGGGTACGAGCTCGCCGCCGCCGCGCGCAGGCGCGGCGCGGCCGTCACCCTCGTCTCCGGCCCGGTCTCGCTCGCGCCGCCGCTCGGAGTGGCGGTGGTGCCCGTCGTCTCGGCGGCGGAGATGTACGACGCGGTCGTCTCCCGCGCGTCCGGACAGGACATCATCATCAAATGCGCCGCGGTGGCCGACTACCGCCCGGCCGAAGTCGCCAGCCACAAGATTAAGAAGGCGGAGGGCGGCCTCACGCTCGCGCTCGAGCGCACGCAGGACATCCTCTCCCACCTCGGCCACAACCGGACGCCGGGGCAGGTGATCTGCGGCTTTTCGATGGAGACGCGCGACCTTCTGGAAAATTCGCGCGCCAAGCTCTCCAAAAAGAATGTGGACATGATCGTCGCCAACGATCTGGGCACCCACGGCGCGGGCTTCGGCACCGCCACCAACCTCGTGACCATCCTCACGCGGGAGGGGGCCGAGTGCCTGCCGCTCATGGGCAAGGACGCGGTGGCGGAAAAGATCCTCGACCGCCTGCGCGACCTCTACCGCGCCCGGGAGGAGAGAGGGGAGGCGTGACGGCATGGAGTGGATCGATCTGGAGACATGGCCCCGGCGGGAGCAGTACCGGTATTTCCGTTCGCTCGACCGCCCGCAGTACGACCTCTGCGCGCGGCTCGACGTGACCCGCTTTTGCGCGTTCATGAAGGCGCGGGGCGGGTCCTCCTACCACGCGATGGGGTATTTCGTCGTCCGCGCCGCAAACGGGGTCCCCGCCTTCCGGATGCGCATCCGGGAGGGGCGGCCGCTGCTGCACGAGCGGGTCAACCCCTCCTTCACCGAGCCGCGCGCGGACGGCGAGCTCTTCAAGTGCGTCGGGGTCGAGTGGTGCGAGGACCTCGGCGAGTTCCTGCGCCGCTGCGGCGAGGCGTCGGCGCGGCAGGGGGACCGCTTCCTGCTCGACTCGGAGGAGGCGCGGGACGACTACCTCTACCTCTCCTGCCTGCCGTGGGTCGACTTCACGTCGGTTTCGCAGGCGGGCAGCTTCGACCGCGACGACGCGGTCCCCCACATCACCTGGGGGAAATACGCCCGCGAGGGCGGGCGGGTGACAATGCCGCTTTCGGTGACGGCGCACCACGCCTTCTGCGACGGCATCCATGTGGGGCGGTTTTTCGACGCGCTCCAGCGGATGCTGGACGCGCTCTGAATCCGGACATCCATCCGTGCGAAGGGAGGGACCCCCATGCCGCTGGTGGCGCGCGTCGTCGTGGAGAACGCGGCGCAGAGCTTTGATAAAATCTACAGCTACCGCGTGCCGGAGGGGATGCCCGTCCGTCCCGGCTGCCGGGTGACCGCGCCCTTCGGCGCGGGCAACCGCACCCGGTTCGGCCTGGCCGTCGCGGTGGAGGAGGAGCCGGACGCGGCGGGGCTCAAGCCGCTGGCGACCCTCGTCGACCCCGAACCGCTCCTGTCGGACAAACTGCTGTCGCTCGTCTTCTGGCTGCGGGACAACACCTTCTGCACCTATTTCGACGCGGTGAAAGCCCTGCTGCCCCCCGGCATCGGGGTGGAGCTGGAATATACCTACGAGCTTTCCAAGGACGCGCCCGCCCCCGAAGACCCGGAGGAACGCCGGGTTTACGACTACCTCGCGGGGCGGGGGAAGCCGGTGCGGGAGGAGGCGCTCCTCGCCGCGCTCGGATTCGAGCGGGACGCGCCCGTTCTGCGGGAACTCTGCGCGCGGGGGACGTTTCAGAAGGCGCAGGAGGTGCGCCGCCGGGTGCTCGACGGGAAGCTCGTCATGGTGCGGCTCGACGGGGAGATTGGGGAGCTCTCCGACGTGCGGGTGAAGCTCACGCCCAAGCAGAAGGCGGTCGTCGAGCTGCTGCTGCAGGTGGGCGAGGCGTCCCTCAAGGAGGTCTGCTATTTCGCCGCCGTCGGAAAATCGGTCGTGGACCGGCTGGTTTCGGCGGGGGCGGCGCGGCTTTTCACGCGGGAGATCTACCGCAGCCCCTACGCGGAGGGCCCGGCGCGGGAGGACGCGGCGGCGATCGTGCTGACGGAGGAGCAGAACGCCGCCTTTGAGCGGCTGTGCGGGCTGGCGGACAGCCGGGAAGCGCGCACCGCGCTCCTCTACGGCGTGACCGGCTCGGGCAAGACGGAGGTCTTCCTGCGCACCATCCGCCACGTGCTCGACGGTGGGCGCGGGGTGATCATGATGGTTCCGGAAATTTCCCTCACCCCCCAGATGATCGACCGGTTCCGCCGGTATTTCGGCGGGCGGGTCGCGGTGCTGCACAGCGGGCTTTCGATGACCGAACGGCTCGACGAGTGGAAGCGGATCAAAAACGGCGGCGCCTCGATCGTCGTGGGGACACGCAGCGCGGTGTTCGCGCCGATGGAGAACATCGGGCTCATCGTCATCGACGAGGAGCAGGAGGGCACCTATAAGTCGGAGATGTCCCCGCGCTACCACGCGCGGGACGTGGCGCGCTTCCGCGCGGCGCAGGAGGGGGCGCTGCTGCTGCTTGCCTCGGCCACCCCGAGCGTCGAGAGCTTTTACCGCGCCCGGGAGGGGCGCTATGAGCTGCTCACGCTGAAAAACCGCTACGGCGCGGCCAGGCTGCCCGACGTGGCGATCCTCGACATGGCGGCGCAGCCGCTCGGCGCGCAGAGCGCGTCCCTCTCGGAGCAGCTCATCGCCGAGCTGCAAAGGAACCTCGACGCGGGGGAGCAGAGCATCCTGCTGCTCAACCGGCGCGGCTACAACACCCTCGTCAAATGCGCCGTCTGCTCGACCGTCGCCACCTGTCCCAACTGCTCGGTGGCGCTCACCTACCACAGCGCCAACGGGCACCTCATGTGCCACTACTGCGGCTACACCGCCCGCCCGGACGAGAGCTGCCCCACCTGCGGCAACAAGTTCCGGCGGTTTTCGGGCGCCGGGACCCAGAAGGTGGAGCAGGAGCTTTGCGAGCTTTTCCCCGACGCGCGCGTCCTGCGGATGGATATGGATACGACGATGGCGCGTTTTTCCCATGAAAAGCATTTTTCCGATATTTTAGCCGGAAAATATGATATAATAATCGGGACGCAGATGGTCGCCAAGGGCCTCGATTTCCCGAACGTCACCCTCGTGGGGGTGCTGTCGGCCGATTCGGCCCTCTACGCGCAGGACTACCGCAGCTTTGAACGGGCGTTTTCCCTCTTCACACAGGTGGTCGGGCGGTCGGGCCGCGCCGAAAAGGCGGGCCGCGCCTATATCCAGACCTTCACGCCGGAAAACCCGGTGATCGCGCTGGCCGCCGCGCAGGACTACGACGGGTTCTACGCGGAGGAGATCGACAGCCGCCGCATCCACCTCTACCCGCCCTTCTGCGACATGGTGGGGATCGGCTTCTCCGGCCTTGCGTACGCGAAGACGAAGGAGGCCGCCCGGCAGTTCCTCGCGGAATTTGCCCGTCGGGCGAAGGCGGACTACGCCGGGCTCCCGCTGCGGGTGCTCGGCCCCTGCGAAAGCCAGATCGTCAAGCTCGCGGGCAAGTACCGCTTTCGCATGGCGGTCAAATGCCGCTACGACAAACGCACCCGCGCGCTGCTGCGCGGCACGGCGGACTGGTATTTCTCCCAGCCGGCCCTGCGCGGCGTGACGCTCACCGTCGACCCGAAATATGAAAGCTCGATCTGACATGCGACTGGAGGACAAGATGAAAAAGGTTTTAGCGGGAATCCTCGCCATCCTGATGGCGCTATCCCTGGCCGCCTGCGGCCGGAAGACCGAGGCCGACCTCGTCAACGACGCGATGGAGCGGTTCGACGCGCTCCAGAACGGAGAGCTCACGGTGACGGTGACCCTCTCGAGCGAGCAGGGGATCGTCGAGGGATTCGACGCCGTGACGAAGGAGACGCTCACCTTCGTGCGCGACGGCAGGCAAACCGACGCGCTCTACCGCTCGGAGACCGCGATGGGGGATGAGACCGTCGTCACCGAGATGAAGATGCAGGGCGGAAAGGTCTACTCCCTCGTCGAGGGCGCGTGGCAGGAGCAGGGGGACGCGGGCGGCAGCTTCGCGCCCTTCGGCGGCCGCCTGAAAAACGGGATCGCGGTCGTCACCACGACCGAGTGGGACACCGGCACCGAATACACGTTCGAGATGAACGAAAAGGCCCTTGCCGATCTCAATAAGCAGGCCCCCGAGGGCCAGCAGGTGCTTGAGAGCAGCGCGACCTACCTCGTCAATCCCGAAGGGCTGCTCGTCGGCCAGCGGGTGACCTCGCGTGCGAGCGTGACGGTGGACGGGAAAACCGACCAGCTCTTCTCCGAAACGGAAACGACGCTCACCGCGTGGAACCAGCCGGATGTCACGATTGAATAAACTATAAGGAAATATTTCCACACAGATTACAAAGGGGATAGAATCATGGCGCTACGGACGATTATCAAGGAGGGGGACGAGCGGCTGCGCAAAAAGAGCCGCCCGGTCACCGAGTTCAACGAGCGGCTGTGGACGCTGCTCGACGATATGTATGAGACGATGAAGGGAGACGGCGTGGGCATCGCCGCCCCGCAGGTGGGCATCCTGCGCCGCGCGGTCGTCATCGATGTGGGCGAGGGCCGGCATGAACTCGTCAATCCCGAGATCGTCGAGCAGGAGGGGGACCAGTACGGCGGCGAGGGCTGCCTTTCGGTGCCCGGCCAGTACGGCATGGTCCACCGCCCCCAGAAGCTCAGGGTGCGGGCGCAGGACCGCTACGGCAAGCCGTTCGAGCTGGAGGCCGAGGGGTACCTCGCGGTGGCGGTCTGCCACGAGACCGACCACCTCGACGGCGTCCTCTTCATCGACAAGGCCGACCGGATGCTCGACCCCGAGGAGCTCGAGGAGACCGAATGACGGAGGGATCGCGATGAGAATCGTTTTCATGGGGACCCCCGGTTTCGCGGTGCCCTGCCTGGCGCGCCTGCTGGACGACGGGCACGAGGTGGCCGGGGTGTTCACCCAGCCGGATAAGCCCAGGGGCCGCGGCTACAAGCTGATGCCGCCGCCCGTCAAGGAGCTGGCGCTCGAACGCGGGCTGCCGGTTTACCAGCCCGCCAAAATGCGGGACGGCGAGGCGCTCTCGATCCTGCGGGAGCTTTCTCCCGAACTGGTCGTCGTCGTCGCCTACGGCAAAATCCTGCCGAAGGAGATCCTGGAGCTGCCGAAGTACGGCTGCGTCAACGTGCACGGCTCGCTGCTGCCCCGCTGGCGGGGCGCGGCGCCCATCCAGTGGAGCGTGATCGCCGGGGACGCCGAAGGGGGCGTCACGACGATGTATATGGCCGAGGGGCTGGACACGGGGGATATGATCCTGCGCCGCGCGACCCCCATCGGCCCCGACGAGACGTCGGACGAGCTCTACGAGCGGCTGGCGGCCCTCGGCGCGCAGGCCCTCTCCGAGACGGTAACGCTCATCGCCGCGGGGCGGGCCCCGCGCGAACCGCAGGACGACGCGGCCTCCTGTTACGCGCCGATGCTCTCCAAGGAGCTGGCGGAGATCGACTTTTCAAAGCCCGCGCGGGAGGTGCACAACCTCGTGCGCGGCATGAATTCCTGGCCGGTCGCGCACACGACGCTCGGCGGGAAGCTGCTCAAGGTCTACCGCACCCGCGCCGCGCAGGGAAAGGGCGCGCCGGGCGAGCTGCTCGGCGGAAAGTCCTTCACCGTGGCATGCGGCGAGGGGGCGGTCGAACTGGTGGAAATCCAGGCCGAGGGCGGCCGCCGGATGAACGCCGCCGACTACCTGCGGGGACATCCCGTCGCCGCGGGGACCAGGCTGGGGGAATCCCCCAACGAAAGGGAGTAACTGATGTTTTATCCGTTTGACTACTACTATCTGATCCTCGTCGTGCCCGCGCTGCTCTTCGCGGCGTGGGCGCAGGCGCAGGTCTCGGGCGCGTACAACCGCTATTCGCGGGTGCGCGTCTCCCGCGGGATGACGGGCGCGATGGCCGCCCGCCGCATCCTCGACGACAACGGCCTCACGGGCGTGCGCGTCGAGCGCGTCGCCGGCAAGCTCAGCGACCACTACGACCCCGGCGAACGGGTGGTGCGCCTCTCGGCCGGAGTGTACGACAGCGACTCGGTCGCCTCGCTCGGCGTGGCGGCCCACGAGTGCGGCCACGCGGTGCAGCACGCGACCCACTACGCGCCGCTCACCTTCCGCAACGCGATCATCCCGATCACCAATTTCGGCTCCAAGCTGTCGATCCCGCTCATCATCGTCGGGCTCTTCCTCTCGGGGACGCTTGTGGATATCGGGCTGCTGCTCTTTTCCCTCGTCGCCGTCTTCCAGCTCGTGACGCTGCCGGTCGAGTTCAACGCCTCCTCCCGTGCGCTTGCGACGCTCGAGAACGGAAATTTCCTCGACCGCCGGGAGCTGGAGGGGGCCCGCAAGGTGCTCCGCGCGGCGGCGCTGACCTATGTGGCGGCGCTGCTCGTCTCGGTGGCGCAGCTGATGCGGCTGATCCTTCTCTTCGGCAACCGCCGGCGCGACTGACCGGGGCCGCGCCATGAAGGATGCACGTACGGCGGCGGCGCAGGCGCTGATGCGGATGGAGGGGGCGGGGGCCTACTCCAACCTCGTGATCGATGCGCTGTCCGCCAAAAACGGACTTTCCCCGCGCGACGGCGCATTTGCCGCCGCGCTCTTTTACGGTACGCTCGAGCGGATGCTCACGATCGACCACATCCTCGCGCGCTACTCCGCCAAGCCGCTTTCCGCGCTCACCCCGGCGGTGCGCGTTTCCCTGCGGATGGGGGTCTGCCAGCTCCTCTACATGGACGGCGTGGACGACTACGCCGCCGTGAGCGAGAGCGTCAACCTTGTAAAATCGCTCGGCTGCGCGCGCGCCTCGGGGTTCGTGAACGGGGTGCTGCGCGCCTTCCTGCGGGACGGAAAGGCCGTCCCGCCCGCGGGGGGCTCCCGCGCCGGACAGCTCGCGGTCGACTATTCCTGTCCCGCCTGGCTGGTGGAGGAGTGGCTCGCCTCCTACGGGGAGGAGGCCGCCCTGCGGATGCTCGCGGGCTCGCTCGGCAAGGCGCCCGTCTACCTGCGCGCCAACACCCTGCGGACCACGCCGGAGGCGCTCTGCGGGCGGCTCGCGGCGGTGCGGGGCAGGCTCGCCGTCGAGACGCTGTCCGCCTTCGCGGAG
>NZ_DBMDHH010000052.1:0-17305 GCF_057433415.1 Anaerotruncus sp.
ACGCGTTCGGGTCGATCGACCGCACGATGTCGCCCACCTTGCACACCTCATAGCGGCGCACCGCGCAGAGGAGCAGCTCCCCCTCCCGGCCGCTGTAGCCGCCCCGCGACTTGAGGAAGGTAACCCCGCGGTCGAGGTCGCCGAGGATCTGGCGCGCGATCTCCCCGTTTCTGTCCGAAATGATGTAGAGCATCTTTCCCGTGCCCACGTCGGTGCCGTAGAGCACCGTGTCGATCAGCTTGGTCGCGACGAAGATGACGATCAGCGCGTACATCGCGCTCTCAAGGCTGCGGTAGACGATCCCCGACAGGGCGACGATGAGGATGTCGATGCACATCATGAGCTTCGCCATCGAGATGTGGCGGAAATGCCGGCCGAGCAGGCGCGCAATCAGGTCGGTGCCGCCCGTCGTGCCGCCGCGCATGAAGATGAGCGAGAGCGCGAAGCCCTCCGCCACCCCGCCGAACACCGCCGCGAGGATTTCGTTGCCGAGATAGGGCCGGATCACAAGGCTCATCAGGTCGATGGCCGCCGAGGACAGCAGCGTCGCCGCGACCGTCTTGACCACGAGCTTGTAGCCCACCGACGATACCGCCCACACGAACAGCGGGATGTTCATCAGGAAGATTACCGTGCCGATCGGCGTGCCGAACAGGTAGTTGACCAGGGTCGAAAGGCCCGTCAGCCCGCCCGGCGCGATATGGTTGGGCGCGGTAAACATATTGACCGACACCCCGTAAAGCAGGCTGCCCGCCAAAAAAAAGGCCAGATCGGTCAACCGTTCCCCCCAGGCGCTCTTCGCCCTCCACATGGCGCTTCCCCCTTTCATCCGTACCGTATTATTCTACCCGGATTTTTGGGAAATGTGAAGTTCCGCCTGATAATGCGCAAAAGCCCCGCCGGACGGCGGGGCTTTTCGCCCGGAAAAACGGTCAGTTCGAAAGCAGCGCGGCGAGCGTGTCGGTCAGCTCCTTCAGGAGCGCCGCGTCGTTGGCGGTGTAGCAGAGGTCGTAGCCGATGCTGTCCACCGAAATCCAGATTTCGCCCTTCCCGTCGGTAAGGCTGTTCGGAATCTGGAGCGCGTAATAGTCCTTTTTGCCGTCCTCAAAGCTCATGGAAATCTGGTAGGCGCCGTCCGTCCGCGCCTTTTCCATCTCGTCCCCATTGAACCGCCGGACGGTGCCGACCTTGACGTTTTTCAGCTTGGCGCAGAGGTCCAGGATCTTGTCGCGCTGCGCCTGGGACGCAGCGGAATCGTAGGAGGCGCTCCTTTCTATGACCACGTCGCCGTCCCATGCGGCTCCCGAAAGTTCCGCCTTCGTGACGCGGTAGGGGTTCATGTAGCCGAGCCACTCGATGTTCGCCGGGTATGTCTGCTGGCAGCGGGACATTGCGGCATAGAGGCCGTCAAGCTGTCTGCCGTTCGCCTGCCAGCCGCCGTCCGACTGGAGGACGCCGTCCTCATAGCACCAGTAGTTGCAGCGGTCGCCGTTCGTCATCAGCACGGTCAGCAGCCGCAGACCGTCCTCCTCGCCGCGCTCCTTTCTCATGGGCGCGACGGTAAGCGCGTTCAGCGCGCTGATGATCGCGGCGCGGTCGTTCTGGTTCGTGACGGCGTAGCTGACGTGCAGCTCGCGGTTGATGACCTGGATGTCCTGCACCTGTTCGATGTCATGGTTGAAACTCGTGTCCTTCACCGCGCCCGTGTCGGCGGCGACGGGGACGGCGAGGGCGGAGACGAGCAGCACGGCCGCGAGCAGGGATGCGAGGGTGGATTTGAGATGCTTTAACATGGTGACGCCTTCTTTCTTAAATGTAAAAATATTCCTTATTTTATATAATTTACCATTCAGAAGGGCAAAAACGGTTCCTCCGTCGTGATAACGAGCCGGGTGGAGCTCCCCGCGCGGGCGGCGGGAACGCCGCCCGTGGGGAAGGTGTGCGCTTACGCCGCGGCGTATTTTGTAAGCGCGTCGGCCAGCGCATCCAGCGTCCCGTCGCCGGTGGTCTCATAGGCGAGATGGTAACCCGGGATGCTGCTGACGAGGATTTCGATCGACCCGTCGAGGTAGACGGTGACCGTGTATTCCACGACGCCGTCCTCGAAGTTCAGAACGGTCTGGAAGAGCGGGGTGGAGTCGTGAGCCGCTCCGGGCGCGAGCGTCTCGGTGGAGGAGGGCTTGACCGTCACCGCCTTGAGCAGCGCGGCGACCTCCATGATCGCCTCCCGCTGCTGCTCCGAGGTCAGCGCGCGGTACTGCCCGTGCGTGCCTTCCGAGAGGTCGTCGACCGCCATCCCGGTGATGCGGTAGGGGTTCATATAGCCGAGCCACTCGGCGGTGGCGCGGTTTTGACCGTAGGTCTCCTTCTCGATCTCGTAGAAGCTGTCGTAGAGGTCCCGCAGCCGGGAGGCGTCGGCAAGCGGCGTCTCCCCCTCCATCAGCAGGTTGCTGTGGCACCAGAAGTCGTATTTCGTCCCGTCGAGCAGCCGGACCTGCAGAAGGCGCAGGCCCGCCTCGTCTGGCGTGACCGAAAGGTCCTCCTGCGGGGTCAGGGAGTTGAGCCGCGCGAGCACCGCGCCGCACCGTTCGCCCGTCACCGGACAGCAGGTGCGGCTCTCCCGGTCGATGAGGTTCACCTCCATGACCTCGTCGTAGGGGATGCGCAGGCAGGGCGGGTTCCCCTCGATGAGGGGCGGAAGGTCCGCCGCGCGGGAGGCCGCTTCCTGCGCGGAAGGCGCGGCGGGGGAAGAAACCTGCGGCGCGGAGGATTCGGCGGGGGTCTGCGTGAGTTCCCGCGCCGGGGCGGGCGCGCTCTCCGCCGGGGCGAGCAGGCCGAGCGCATAGGCGCGCAGCGCGGACACGTCCGCCTTGTAGACGTAGACGGTGCTCTTGTCCGCGAGCTTGGGCGCCGTGCCGCTCAGGCGGACGCTATCCGCCCGCAGGGAAACAGCGACCTGCTTTCCGTCCTTGCGTGTGATCACGATCTCCACCGGCTCCGACTCCCGGTCGGTGCTCTCCCAGCCGAGGGTGAGCTCCTGGAGTCCCCCGATCACCTCGCCGTAGCCGTCGGGCGGGATCTCCGCCTCGGGGGAGTCGCCGAACTCCCCGTAACGGACCCGCATTTCGGCCACGTCCTTCTCCCGCAGCGAGCCGAGCACGCTGTAGGTGAGCTTCATGTCCGCGGCCACGTCCTCCGGCACCTCCGCGCCGGGAAGGTCCGCGGCAGAACCGGACGGCGCGGCCTGCGCGGGGGAAATCTGCGGGTTGGTGAGGAAAACAACCGCGAGACCCGCGACGACCGCCGCCGCGATGATCGTTAGAATGACCGTGTTTTTCCTGACGTGCATGATCGATTTGACCCTTTCCTTGAGTGCGCACTCCCCGAAGGCGAGGAATCCTCCCGCGAAGGCGCTGCGGCTTCGTTCCGCCATGTTCACGAGGCTGTAGGCGTAGGCTTTCCGGTCGGTTTCCGGCCGCCGCACGACCGCCTCGTCGCAGGACGCCTCCATGTCGGTGACGTACCAGCGGTAGAAGAGCCAGACGAACGGATTAAACCAGTGGAGGTAGAGCGCGAGGGTGGCCAGCGCCTTCCAGAGGTTGTCGTGCCGGCGGATATGGGTGAGCTCGTGGGTGACGACGTGCGCCACGTCCTCCTCCTCGACGAGGCCCGAGAGCACCAGCCGGGGCCGGACGAGCCCGCAGACGACCGGGCTTGGAAAGAGGTCGCTCACATAGAGCCGCACCCGGTCCGGCCGCACCCCCACTCGGTTAAAAATCTCGTCGATCGCGGGGGTGTGCGGGAGCCGGCGCGCGCGCCGCAGGCGGTGCATCGTATAGAGGTAGCAGAAGAGGCTGTAGAGGAGCAGGAGCGCCGCGCCGCAAAGCCAGATAGACGACAGGATCGCGGTCAGCGGGACCTTCGCCGGGGCGACCACCGGGTGTTCGGCGGGGGCGTCCGACCCCGTCCCCCGCGGGGTCTGCAAGGTCGGGAAGTCGACCGCCGCGCCGGGGTCCTCCACAAACCGGAGGGCGGCGCGCCGTCCCGTCTCGACGGTGCGCGCGGCGGGGATGGCGTTGAAGGCGCTCACCGGCGACGGCACCGAAAAGGGAACCAGCAGCCGCACGAGCACGAGCCCCCACAGCAGGCAGAAGGTCCAGCGGGGCAGCCTCCCCTTGAGGAGCGCCCGCAGCAGCAGCACCGCCGCGCCGAGCACCGACGCCGCCAGCGACATATTCACCAGGCGCAAAAACAGGTCTTCCATAGCTTCCTCCCGCCGCTGCGTATTTTTCAGGCGCGGCTGCCGCCCCACTCCACCACGGTAAAGCCCCGGCGGACAAAGCCGCCCTCAAGCTCCTGCGCCCGGATGGGACGCGGCGCGTCCAGCCCCCGGTAGACCATGTGCACCCGCAGCAGGCTGTCGGGCGCGGGAGAGATCTCCATCGGGGCGAGCCGCTCGTACTGTTCTGTGGAAAAAGTGATGAGATTGCAGGCGTTTTGCTGCATCTCGGGCAGCCAGTAGTCGAGAAATTCCGCCGTTTCACCGGCGTTCAGGCCCAGAAGGGCGAGCTTTTCGCGCAGAAACCGTTCGGTGTCCGCGCCAGCCACGCAAAATCCCTCGGAAAAGTCCCAGCCGACCGGCGTGTTCCCCTCCCAGAAGAGGTAGGGGTAACTCCTCCCGTCCGCCCTGTCCACGAGGGCGCCGCCCGGATGGGCGGTGACCTCCCAGCCGTCCCGGTAGGCGGGGATCGTCTCGCTGAAGCTCCCGCGGTAATCGACCCTCACCGACACGTCCGTCGGCCGCTCGGGATAGAGGTAGACGACCGGCTTGCCGGTCAGCGGGAGCATCTTTCCCGCCGCGATGTCGTCCAGCTCCCGCAGCGTCGTGTCCTCGTGCTTGAGCGGGTAGCGCAGCGCGTGGTCCATGTCGCTCGCCGCGACCAGCAGGGCGGTTTCGTTCACCTCGACGCGGTAACGGATGCCGGTGGCAAAGTCGATGTCGATCCGCGCGGCCCCCACGAGACGGCTCTCCCTGCCGACCCGTTCGGCGCTGCCCGGCCTGACCGAGATGTCCAGCCCCGAAAGCGCCCAGTCGAACCGTTCGTCGTCAGGCAGGTAGACGGTATCGCTTTCGCCGTCCGACGAGCGGAAGGCGATTCCCGTCACGCGGGATTTCCGGATGACCCTGAGCCAGCTCGGGAACCAGAGTCCCTCGCCCATGCGAACCCGCTCGAGCCCGATGAGCTCGGCGTAGGCCTTCGGGTCGACGCGGTAGCGGACCGGTTCCCCCGCGTCGGCGGCTGGGAGCGATTTCGCGACCTCCAGCCCCTCGGTATAGAAGGTGTAGGTATATTTCGTGTCGTCCTCCAGTTCGAGGATCAGAACGTCGAAGTCGGAGAGGCGCTCCCCGATCTCATCGGCGGGCTCCGGTTCGAGCTTTTGGAGGTGGAAGGGCGTCTCCCAGCTGCTCCCCACGGCCACCTGGTCGGAATAACGGTAGACCGAGCCACCGTTCACCCGCACGCCGCCGCACAGGAACACCCCGGAATCGGGGCCGGCGGTGAAGTTGAAGCCGTCCGGAAGCGCGGCGGCGGGAGCGGCGGGCGGGGTCGAGACCGCCTCGGCGGAGGGAACGCTCCCGGCGGGCGGCGCCTCTTCCGGGGCGCTCTCCGGCGCGGGCGGCACGGGTTCCGGTTCCGGCGCGGGCGGCGCGGCTTCCGGTTCGCCCGGCAGCTCCATGGAGGAGACGGGCGGCGCCGGTTCCCGGGCGGGCTCCCCGCCGCAGGCGGCGAGGGAACCCGCCAACGCGGCCGCCAGCAGGGCGGCAAGCAGGCGTTTCATCGTTCCTCCCCCTCGTCGATCAGGCGCCTGATCTTCGCAAGCTCGTCGTCCGAGAGCTCCTCGTTCTCCACGAAGGCGGAGAGGAAGTTTGCCGGCGAGCCGCCGAACAGCCGGTCGATCAGCCCGCGCGTCTCCGCGCGCTGGACCTCGCCGCGCTTTAAAAGGGGAACGCAGACGAAGTTCGGCTCCTCCCGCCTGAGGTAGTCCTTCTCGATCAGGGCTTTGAGGATCGTGTAGGTGGTGTTCTTGTTCCAGCCGTAGCGCGCGGCGGCCTCGAGCGCGACCTCCTTGGCGGGGAGCTGCCCCTTCTCCCACAGGACGTTCATGATCCGCGTCTCGGAATTGTTGAGTTTGATCTGGTCGTTCATGCCGTTCCTCCGTCAGACGATGTTTATAGTCTGTTCTATGGTTATAGTATAGCACCTTCCCGGCGCTTGTCAAGACTATATTTATAGTCTTATGCAAATTCTTTCTTTTTCTTTGGAAATACGGCGGGATATGCTATACTGTAGATACCTATTTTGAAACAGGAGGGACCGCTATGCATCCATATGAAAAACTGCTTCGCTGCTACGACTGCTTCCGGGAAAAGATCGATTTTCAGCCGCTCATCGGCATGACCCTCGGCTCGGGGCTCGGCGACTACGCCGACGGCATCGACATCGCCGCCACCCTCGACTACCGCGACATCGAGGGCTTTCCCGTCTCCACCGCCCAGGGCCACCGGGGCCGGTTCGTCTTCGGCTATGTGGAAGGGGTCCCCGTCGTCATGCAGGGACGCATCCACTACTATGAGGGCTACGACATCACCGACGTGGTGCTCCCCACCCGCCTGATGGGGCTCATGGGGGTGAAGGCGCTCTTCCTCACCAACGCCTCGGGCGGGCTCAACCCCGACTACGGCCCGGGTGAATTCATGCTCATCTCCGACCACATCGCCGACTTCGTCCCCTCCCCCCTCATCGGGCCGAACATCGACGAGCTCGGCACCCGCTTCCCCGACATGACCGACCTCTACAGCGCCCGCCTGCGAAAGGTCGTCCGCGGCGCCGCGAAGGAGCTGGCGATCCCGCTGCGCGAGGGGGTCTACGTCCAGCTCACCGGTCCCAACTTCGAGACGCCGGCCGAGGTGCGCATGTGTCGCATCCTCGGCGGCGACGCCGTCGGCATGAGCACCGCTGTCGAGGCGGTGGCCGCCCGCCACATGGGGATCGAAACCTGCGGCATCTCGCTCGTCACCAACCCCGGTGCGGGCCTCTCCCCCCAGCCCCTCTCCCACATCGAGGTGCAGGAGGCCGCCGACCGCGCGGCCCCGCTCTTTAAACAGCTTGTCACCGCGTCGGTCAGGGGGATCGCCGGGGTGATCGGCTGAACCCGGATGAAAGGCAGGTGCGCGATGGACAGGCCGGTTCAATCGATCGATAACGTGCGGCTGACGGACGCGGAGGACGCGGTCGTCATCCTCGACCAGTCGCTGCTGCCGGGCAGGACGGAATACCGCGTCCTTTCCGACGCCGAAAGCCTCCGCGAGGCGATTTTTTCCCTGCGGGTGCGGGGCGCGCCCGCCATCGGCATCTGTGCGGGCTACGGCATGTACCTGCTCGCGCGGCGGATTAAAACGGAGAGCGTCCCGGAATTTCTCGCAAAGCTCCGGGCCTGTAAGGACTACCTCGACGCGGCCCGTCCCACGGCGGTCAACCTGAGCTGGGCGACCGCGCGGATGGTCCGCCGCGCCGGGGAGAACGCCGAAAAGCCGGTCCCGGAGATCGTCCGGCTCCTCGGGGAGGAGTGCCGCCGCATTCAGGCGGAGGACGCGGAGATGTGCCGCGCGATCTCGGAGCACGGCCTCACGCTCCTCCGCGACGGCGACGGGGTGCTCACCCACTGCAACGCCGGGCCGCTCGCGACCTCCCGCTACGGGACGGCGCTCGGGCCGCTGCTGCTCGGGACGGAGCGCGGGATGCGCTTTCGCGTCTTCGCCGACGAGACCCGCCCGCTGCTTCAGGGCGCGCGGCTCACCACCTATGAGCTCTCCCGCGCGGGGGTCGACGTGACCCTCATCTGCGACAATATGGCGAGCATCGTCATGAAAAACGGCTGGGTGAACGCCTGCTTCGTCGGGTGCGACCGGGTGGCCGCCAACGGCGACGCCGCCAACAAGATCGGTACGAGCGGGGTGGCCATCCTCGCCCGGCACTATGGGATCCCCTTTTATGTGCTCGGGCCGACCTCAACGATCGACCGCTCCTGCAAGACGGGCGCGGAGATCGAAATCGAGCTGCGCGACCCGGAGGAGATCCGCTCGAAATTTTACCGCGAGCCGATGGCGCCCGAAGGCGTCAGGTGCTACAACCCCGCCTTCGACGTGACCGACCACAGCCTCATCACCGGCATCGTGACCGAGCGCGGCGTCTGCCGCCCGCCCTATACCGAAAGCCTCGCCGCGCTTTTTTCCGGCGGGGACGACCACGAGGAGGGACCCGTATGAACATCCGATTCTATAACGCGCGCATCCTCACGATGGAGGAGGGCGCGGGCGTCACCGAGGGGGAGCTCTGGGTGAAGGGGAACCGCATCGCCCCCGCCGGCCCGCCGGACGGCACCGTCTGGGACCGGGAAATCGACGCGCGGGGCAACCTGCTCCTGCCCGGCTTCAAAAACGCGCACACCCATTCGGGGATGACCTTCCTGCGCTCCTACGCGGACGACCAGCCGCTCCACGACTGGCTCCAGGAGTGCTTCCCGATGGAGGCGAAGCTCCGGCCGGGCGACGTCTACGACCTGACGCGGCTGGCGATCATGGAATACCTGACGAGCGGCGTCACCGCCAACTTCGACATGTACATGTTCCCCGACGAGATCGCGAAGGCCGCCGCCGACTGCGGCTTCCGCACCGTGCTCTGTGGCTGCGTCAACAACTTCACCTACGACCTGCCCTTCATGGAGAAATGCTGGGACGAGTACAACCGCTATGACGAGCTCGTCTCCTTTATCCTCGGCTTCCACGCCGAGTACACCTGCTCCCGGGAGCTGCTCGAGGGGATGGCGGCGCTCGCCCACAAGTATGAAGCCCCCGTCTTCACCCACAATTCCGAAACCCGCCTCGAGGTGGACGGCTGCCTCGAGCGGTGGGGCATGACCCCGACCGCCTTCCTCGACAGCCTCGGAATGTTCGACTACGGCGGCGGCGGATACCACGGCGTCTACTTAAACGACGCCGACCTCGAAATCTTCCGCCGCCGGGGGCTGTGGATGGTGACCAACCCCGGCTCCAACGTCAAGCTCGCCAGCGGCATCGCCCCTCTCCAAAAGATGCTGGACGCGGGCGTCAATCTCGCGCTCGGCACCGACGGCCCGGCCAGCAACAACTGCCTCGACTTCTTCCGCGAGATGTTCCTCGCCACCGGGCTGCAAAAGCTCCGGGAGAACGACGCGTCCGCCATGCCCGCCGACCGCGTGCTCGAGATGGCGACGGTGGGCGGCGCGCGGGCGATGGGCCTTTCGGACTGCGACACCCTCGCGCCCGGGAAATGCGCCGACCTCGTCATGCTCGACCTGCACCAGCCCAACATGCAGCCGCTCAACAACATTGCCAAAAACGTCGTCTACAGCGGCAGCAAGCAGAACGTGAAGCTCACGATGGTGAACGGCCGCATCCTCTACGAGGACGGGCAGTTCCACATCGGCGCGGACCCGGAGGAGGTCTACCGCCGGTGCAACGAAATCATCGACGCGAAACGCTGAACCCCGATGAACCGCAAAAAAGCCCCGGAAAGGCTGACTGCCTTTCCGGGGCCCTTTTTATGTAGTTCAGCCGAGGTTCAGCCTGGTGTCGACCGTCGTCTCCGCCAGGACGCGGCCGTCGCGGATGACGGTCCGGCGCGGCGGGCAGAGGCGGATGGCGTCGCGCGCGTCGCGCGCGTCGATGATGAGCAGGTTGGCGCGGCAGCCGGGCTCGAGGCCGTAGCCGGGGATCTTGAGGATCTTGTTCGCGTCGCCGGTCACCATGTCGTAGAGCTTCTCGATCTCGCCGGGCAGGCTCATCTGCGCGGCGTGCGCCACGACGTTGGCCACCTGGAGCATGTCGGCGCTGCCGTAGGGGTAGAAGGTGTCCTTGACGCAGTCCTGGCCGAAGGAGACGTTCACGCCCGCTGCGAGTAGCTCCTTGACGCGGGTGATGCCGCGGCGGATCGGCTGCTTGTCGAGGCGGCCCTGGAGCATCAGGTTGGTGACCGGGTTGGTGATCACGTTGATGCCTGCGCGCTTCACCTTCTCGATGACATAGCCCGCGTAGTGGTCGTCGTAGGCGGCCAGCGCGCAGGTGTGGCCCGCCGTGACGGTGCCCGGCGCGAAGCCGCGCGCGATCGCCTCGTCGGCGATCATCTCGAGCGTGCGGTAGAAGGGATCGTCCGTCTCGTCGACGTGCATGTCGATCTCGGCGCCGTATTTCTCCGCGATGTCGAAGCAGAGCTTGACATGCGCGCGGCTGTCGTCGGGCGAATTCTCGTTGGCGGGCATGCCGCCCACGATGTCGGCGCCCGCCTCCATCGCCTCCCACATCAGCTTGTCGCAGCCGGGGTCCTTGACGATGCCCTCCTGCGGGAAGGCGACGATCTGGATGTCGATGACGTCCTGATACTTCTCCCGCAGTGCCACGACGCCCTCGAGGGGACGCAGGCCGCCGATCGTGTCCACGTCGACATGGGTGCGGATCGCGAGGGTGCCGTTTTTGATCGCCTTAAGCACCACGTCCTCCGAACGGGTGACGATGTCCTCGACGGTGTAGACGCGCTTCTGGTCCCAGAGGATCTCGATCGCTTCCTTGAGGGTCCCGCTCACGTTGGGGCGCACCACGTCGAAGACGTTCACCTTGTCGAGGTGGATGTGCGGATCGATGAGCGACGGCGTCACGAGGCATCCGGCCGCGTCGATCGTCCGGTCGGCGGCGGCGTCAATGCGCCCGCCGACGCGGCTGATCTTCCCTTCTTCGATCAGGATGTCGGCAGGCTCTTTCCGCCCGCGCAGGATGGCGTTTTGAATCAGCAGCTTCATTAAATCTCTCCCGCTTTCATAAAAAATTCTACACAGTTTGCTTGACAAGGCTCATGAAACATGATACATTGTTGTTACAAAAAATATATCATGTTCCACTTCGTTTGTCTAGTGTCTGCACAATTTTTTGTCAGAATTGACTATAAATTGGGAGGGCAAAATGGAAGATTATTCCTATTTGGCATCCTTTCATGTTACATAGTTTCACGACCACTGCTTTGCGGCGGCGAGATATCAAACCATAAAGGAGGAGGAGCAAATGATCATTGGAAGCAGCCATGGTGTCGGCGGCAAGGTGGAGACCGAGGTCCTGAGCGTTGTGTGTGCGCAGATGGAACCGATTCACGCCGACTGCATGGAGGAAGTCAACCAGAACATCGACACCGTCATCCAGTTCATGGAGACGGGCGCGCGCGGATTTCCGGGTTACGACCTGTTCGTAACGCCCGAGTTCGCCGTGCAGGGGATGCATCCGACCAAGCGCCTGAACGTGGTGCTCACGCTCGACTCGCCCGAGGTCGGGCGTCTCAAGGAGGCGTGCGCGCGCCTGCGCGTGTGGGGCATCTTCAGCGTCATCCTGAAGCTCGACGGGCACGACAGCCCGGGCAACTGCGCGATCATGATCAACGACCAGGGCGAGGTCGTGCACCGCTACGTCAAGATGAACCCGTGGATCCCCACCGAACGGCACTATCCCGGCTGGGAGTGCCCCGTCACGCCCGGACCCAAGGGCTCGAAGATCGCGACCATCGTCTGCGCGGACGGCGACTATCCCGAGATCTGGCGCGAGGCGGCCTACAACGGCGCGAACATCATCGTGCGCCCCACCCACTACATGAGCCCCTGGGAGAACGGCTGGGACATCACCAACAAGATGGGCGCCTACTGCAACCAGTGCTATGTGGTGGCCGTCAACTGCGTGGGCGTCGAGGCGGCCTGCTCCGCGTTCGGCAAGAGCATGATCGTCGCGCCCGACGGCAACGTCATCACCCAGGCGCCGGCGGGCGTCCCCTACCTGGTCAAGGCAGACCTCTATCCGGGTCTGGTGGATAAGCTGCACGAGAGCAGCGTCACCAATACCTTCCTCTATTCCTTCCGTCACCGGGGCGCCTCCTGCCGCGACCTGGGCGGAAAGGGCGAACAGCGCAACCAGTACAACGCCTACGATTTCGGAGGTGAAGGAAAATGAGTTACATGCGTGAAATCCCCTACCTGCTCACCGGGCACTACGTGGCGATCGCCATGCGCCCCATCACCTTCCCCGCGTCCAAGGCGGAGATCATCGAAAAGGTGGGCGGCGAGCCCATCCGCACCTCCCCCGACGGCTACACCCCCTTCCGGGAGCTGCTGGCGAAGGTGCCCCTCGACGAATTTTCCTGCGCCGCGGAATTTTACTGCGCGTTCAACGCGAGCTGATGAAAGAAGGAGGCAGTATCCATGAGTGACAACGTCAACACCTCGGCCGCCACCCAGGAGCCGGTTTTCGTCTCCCCGAGCGACCTTTCGGTAAACTTCACCAAAAAGCAGATGGTGTTCCTCGGCCTGCAAAACACCGTGGCCATGAGCGGCGTCATCATCGTCCCCATCCTCTGCGGACTCAACGTGTCGGTCACCCTCTTCTGCGCGGGCATCGGCACACTGATCTACCAGTTCGTCGACAAGGGCATCGTCCCGGCCTTCCTGGGCGGTTCCTTTGCCTTTATCGCCCCGCTGACGGTCATCATCAGCGAAATGGGCGTCCCCTACGCGCAGGGCGGACTGATCTTCGTCATGTGCTTCTATTTCCTCTTCGCCCTGCTCTTAAAGCTGCTGGGCACCGAGCGGATCCATAAGGTCTTCCCGCCCGTCATCACCGGCCCGATCATCATGGTCCTCGGCCTCTGCCTCGCGAACGTCGGCGTCTCGTCGGCTTCCGAGCACTGGATCGTCGCGCTGCTGACCTTCGGCATCGCCATCGTGGTCAACATCTTCGGCAAGGGCCTCACCAAGATCCTCACCATCGTGCTCGCGCTGGTCGGCGGCTACCTCATCTCGATCCCCTTCGGCCTCGTCGATTTCTCCGGCGTGCTGGCCGCGCCCTGGTTCGGCGTCCCCAACTTCACCCTCCCGAAATTCGACGTGCGCGCGATCATCATGATCGCCCCGGCCGCCATCGTCCCCTGCATCGAGCATATCGGCGACGTCATCGCGGTCGGCACCACCGTCGGCAAGGACTTCACCAAAAACCCGGGCCTGCCCCGCTCCCTCTTCGCCTGCGGCTGCGCCACCTGCGTGTCCGCCTGCCTGGGCGGCCCGTCCCTCACCATCCACAGCGAGAACACCGGCGTGCTCGCCGTCACCCGCATCTACTCCCCCTTCGTCGTGCGCTGCGGCGCGGTGTGGATGGCGCTCTTCGCCTTCGTGCCCAAGTTTGAGGCGCTCTGCCGTTCGATCCCCAATCCGGTCATCGGCGGCGTGGGCATCCTGCTCTACGGCATGGTCACGAGCGTCGGCGTGCGCACCGTCGTGGAAAACCGCGTCGACTTCTCCAAGCCCAAGAACCTGATCGTCGCCAGCGCCATCCTCATCCTCGCGGTCGGCGGCGCGACCTTCACCTTCCCGGGCGGCATCAGCCTCGGCGGCATGGCCATCGCGGCCATCGCGGGCATCATCCTCAACCTCGTACTCCCCAACAAGAGCGCGGAGGAGCGTGCCGAGGAAGCCAAGGCAAAGGAAGCCGCGAAAGCGGAATAACCCGACCGACCCCTTTCCTGAAATAGAATGCGGCCCCGCCGGCGTCTGCCGGCGGGGCCGCATTGCTGTTACGGGATATTCAGGCCCGGGGGGCCTTTTTCAGCTTGAGGATGCCCCTGGGGCAGCGCTGGACGCACAGCCCGCAGCCGGTGCAGAGCGCCGGGTCGCATCGGACCCCGTCCTCCCCGAAGGTGAGCGCCTCGTACATGCAGCCGCGCACACACAGCCCGCAGTCGCGGTCGCCGCACGGCTCGGTCAGGCAGCTGACCGCTCGCATCCGCTCGATCTTCTCGTAGGGGGAGAGGGTCGGGAGCGCCGCGCCGATGATCTCGCCGTAGCTTTGGCAGCCGTGCGACTCCATCCAGCCCGCCAGACCCTTCACCGTCTCGGTGATCACGTCGTAGCCCTTGAGCATGATGACCGAGCCGAGCTGGGCGGTGGCCGCGCCGAGCATCATGAATTCGAGGATGTTCTCATAGGTTTCCACGCCGCCCACGCCGCAGATCTGGCAGTCGGTCATCTGGGAGAGGGTCGCGGTCGCCGCCAGCGAGACGGGACGGATGTGCTTGCCCGTGTAGCCGCCGTAGGTGGGCATCTTAGTCCGGCGGTTTTCAAGGTCGACGCCCGAGATCCCGCGCAGGCTTTCGATCGCGCTGATGGCCGACACCCCCGCGCGCTCGAGCGCGCGGATGTAGGCGGTCGAGGCGCTGATGTTGTGGGGCAGGCGCGCCATGACGGGGATCTTCACCGTGCCGGTCACGCATTTCGTCATTTCGTAGAGTTTTTCGGGACGCATGTTGATCTCCTCGAGCATCGCGTCCATCGGCGCGAAGAGGTCGAGCTGGAGCGCGTCCGCCCCCAGCCGCTCCGCGCGGCGCGCGATGTAGGCGAGCTCCGACGGGCTCGACCCGCGGATGCTGCAGATGAGGAAGCTCCCCTTCTTGTGGATGCGCTCGACCTGCTCCTCCCACTCCTCGAGGGGCCGGTGCCCGTAGAGGGAGATGTTGAGCAGCTCCTCGTTTTCATAGTAGACCCGCGGCCCGAACAGGGCGGATTCCTCCATGACGATCGTCTCGGTGATGACCGCCGCCGCGCCCGCGTCGATGCACTTCTGGATGCTGCGCGCGTCCCCGGCCCACGGCCCCGCGGCCACGATGACCGCGTTCTTGAGCGGCAGGCCCATAAAATCCAGCTTGTATTCCAACTTCCTCACCTCGCTATTCAAACAGCGTATTGATCGGTTTGCGGTTGCCGCACGAGTTCCGGACCTTCAGCTTGGGCAGCAGCACGATCTCCTGCGGCGTGCCGTCGAGCAGGCTTTCGTCGTCGATCAGATCAAAAAGCATGCGCGCCGCGACCATGCCGAGGCGGTGGGTCGGCTGCTCGACGGTGGTCAGCTCGGGGGTGACCACCCCCGCGACCGGCGAATCGGTGAAGCCCGTCACCGCAATCTGCCCGGGCACCCCGACCCCGTTCTCCTGCAGCGCCTTCATCAGCCCGAGCGCGAGCTCGTCGCTCGAAGCGAACACCGCGTCCGGCCGCTCCCCGGCGAGCACCTCCCGCGCGGCGTCGTAGCCCGCGCGGATCGAGCCGCCCTCGGCGTGCAGCACCCGGTCGCCGCCCGGCCCGGTCATCAGCTCCCGCCGCGCACGGCAGAGCCCCTCCCACATGCGCGCCTCAATGTTGGGCGAGCCCGCCTCGCAGAGGAGCAGGAACTTCTGGTGTCCCAGCTCGAGCAGGTGGCGCACCATCCGGTAGCCGCCCTCCTCGTAGTTGATGTAGCAGGCGTTATGCCGGGGCGCGGCCTCGCTCCGCCCCACCAGCACAAAGGGCACCCGCCTGCGCTGCAGGTCGGCGGCGTCCTCGGCGGAGAGGGTGTTCGTGTAGATGACGAGCCCCCGCATCCGCTGTTCGAGCGCGCCCGCGATCGCCTGCCGTTCCCGGTCGGGGCCGCCCTTGGTGCTGCAGAGGTAGACCGCGTGCTCCCGCCGCGCCGCGACGCTCTCGATGCCCGCCATCAGGCGGATGGCAAGGTAGTCCTCCGCGTCGGGCACCAAAAGCCCGACCGCCTTGGGCTGCGCGCCCCCGCCCGCGTGGGGCGCCGGGCTGTAGCCGACCTTGCGCATCACGGCGAGCACCTGCTCCCGCGTCTCGGGCAGCACGACCTCCGGCCGGTTGATGACGCGCGAGACCGTCGCGATCGAAACGTTCGCGAGCTTTGCGATCTCCCTGACATTCATGGCGCCACCTCCCGTCCTGTTTTTCCCCATTGTAACAAGTTTCATGCCGAAAAGCAAGGGGCCCGCAAACCGCGTTTGCGGGTCCCTTGCGCTTTTCAGCCGAGGGTGGAACGCTCGGTGTTGGCGTTCTCGCCCGAATCGGCGCAGATGACATAGGTGCGGTCGACGACCGCCTCGGCGTCGTAGGTCTTTTGGATGTAGTACTCGATGAGCACCCGCGAGGGGCTGCGCTCGTCGCGGTAGAACTCGAAATACATCTTCTGGTTCTCCTGCGTCCAGTTGACCCAGAACTGGTTGCTCTGCGGCTGCTTCGCCACCGTGTGCAGGCGCATGTTGGAGGGCACCCAGTCGCTGACGTTCCAGTAGCCGTAGGAGGCCGCGTCCTCAAAGTCAACGGTCAGCGTGACCTTGTATTTGCCGCCCTCCATCGGGAGGAAATCCTTCCGGACATGGACGGTGTCGGACTGCTCGATGCCGACCTCGGACGGTTCGCCGATGTAGTAGGCGGTCGCCCTGACCGTGTCGGGGACCCCGTGGAAGGCGAGGCCCTCCATGTCGCCGCGGTTGAGGGTGATCGTCGCGCGGCCGGTCGCGCCCAGGTCGACCGTGCGGGTCTCGCCGCCCGCGGTGCAGGTGAACTTCGCGGGGGCGGGCACCGGCCTGTCAAAGTTGGCGACGTAGATCATGCACTCCAGCACCGAGCCGATCCGCCAGCGGTCCCGCGCGAAATAGTAGGCGTAGGCGTCCGCGTCGGAAAGCCCCAGCTCGGAGGCGGTGATCCACGCGAGCGTGGTGCACCGGCGGTTCTCCGCGCTGCGCTGGTAGTCCTTGGGCAGGTTGGAAAACTCCAGCCACTTCTCCTGCCCGTGGGTACGCTGCCTGGGCGTGACGATCCCGTCATAGAGCTCCCGCGCCTCCTGCCGCTCCCCGGCGGCGGCGAGGCCCGCCATGTAGTAGAGCTGCTCCTCGAACGGGACGTTGCCCGCCGCGAGGATCTCACGGATCTTCGCGGTGTGGGACGGGTCGAGCACCGCCAGTCCCGCGTGGGCCGCCGCCCGCGCAACGGGGTCTGCGGAGGAATCCTCCGCGGCCGCGGCGAAGTAGACGCGCATCCGCGGCTTGCTGTACTCGTCCCCCGCCGCAAGCAGGATTTTAAAGGTGACCTCGGGGTCGCTCGGCCCGTTCACATACCAGCCGATGCCGCCGTCCGCGTTCTGGAAGCCCGCAACGTCGCCGTCGTCCGCGCGGATGTGCTGCGGCAGCTGCTCGGGCTCAAGGTGGGACGAGAGCGCCTGCTTGGCGACATAGCGCGACATGCGCTGGTCGACGCGGAAGCAGTAGTGGGTGAGCAGCGAGGAGACTCTCAGATAGTAGGGCTCGAACTCCTCGTCGTACATCGTGATGGTCACGGGGTAGCGCATCGCCTGGATGTCGATGGG
>NZ_DBMDHH010000053.1:0-457 GCF_057433415.1 Anaerotruncus sp.
TGTTTAAAGCGCGCGTAGGCCGCCTCCCACGCAGGAACGTCCTCCGGCAGATATTCGACCGGCTCGAAGGAGTTGGAGATGATCCTCCGCGCCTCCCACACGTCGCCGATGTCCCCCTGCGCCATCAGCTGCACCGCGATGTTGCCCAGCGCGGTCGCCTCGATCGGCCCGGCCACCACCCGGCAGCCGGTGGAGGAGGCCGCCATGCGGCAGAGGAGATTGTCCTTGGTGCCGCCGCCGACCATGTGGATGCTGTGGTAGTCCTTGCCCGTGCAGTCGCGGATCTGGTCGAAGGCGCAGCGGTACTTGAGCGCGAGGCTCTCGTAGATGCAGCGCATGATCTCGCCGACCGTCTGCGGCTCCCCCTGCCCCGTGCGCCCGCAGAAGGCACGGATGCGGCGGGGGATGTTGCCCGGCGCGACGAATTCGGGCGCGTCGGGGTCGATGAAGTAGCGGA
>NZ_DBMDHH010000053.1:467-17281 GCF_057433415.1 Anaerotruncus sp.
AGGGCTCGGAGGCCAGCGCGTGTTTTTCGAGATCGTTGTAGCTGTACTGCTCCCCCTCGCGGCGGTACTGGCGGCGGGTCTCCTGGATCATCCAGAGGCCGATGATGTTTTTGAGGAACCGCACCGTGTACCCGTAGCCGCCCTCGTTGGTGATGTTGTAACGCAGGCTCTTCTCCCCGATGACCGGCTCCCGAAGCTCGGTGCCGAAGAGGGACCAGGTGCCGCAGGAGATGTAGATGAAATCCTCCTCCGTCGCGGGCGCGGCCACGACCGCGCAGGCGGTGTCGTGACCCGTCACCGAGACCACCTTCACCGGTCCGACGCCCAGCTCCTCGCGGATGTCGTCCGACAGGACGCCCAGCGGGGTGCCCGGCTTCACGATGTCGGGGAAGAGGTCCTCGGGGATCCCCAGCCGCCGCATGATCCCTTTGTTCCACTCGTGGGTGCGCGGGTCCATGAGCTGGGTGGTGGAGGCGATCGAATATTCCGACGCCTGCCCGCCCGTCAGCAGGTAGCCGAAGAGGTCGGGCATGAGCAGCGCGCGGCTGGCGCGCTCGAGCAGCTCGGGGCGCTTCTGCGCGAGGGAATAGAGCTGGAAGATCGTGTTGAGCTCCATGAACTGGTTGCCGGTCGCCCGGTAGAGCTCGTCGCGGCCGATGATCCCGCAGACCTCCTCGATCATCCCGGCGGTGCGGGCGTCGCGGTAGTGGACGGGGTTCTGCATCAGGTCGCCGTGCCGGTCGAGCAGGCCGAAATCCACCCCCCAGGTGTCGATGCCGATGCTCTCGAAATCGCCCAGCGCCTTCGCCTTGGTGATGCCCTGCTTGATCTCGTGAAAGAGCGCGAGCACGTCCCAGTAGAAGGTCCCGCGCACCGTGACGGGGTTGTTGTCGAAGCGGTGAACCTCGGTGAGCGCAATGCGCTCCCCATCGAATTCCCCGAGCATGGCGCGGCCGCTCGACGCGCCGAAATCAAATGCCAGCAGTCTCTTTTTCATCTCATGACACCCTTTTCCTCTTGATTTATTCCACGCTCGTGAACGGGAACATCAGCTTCTGGTTCTCCTTTTTGTAGAGGTCCTCCTTCTTGATGATCACGCTGTCGGTGTTGACCACCTCGGGCACCGTCCTGCCCTGGAGGATCGAAACCGTGTTGGAGACGCTCAGGTACCCCATGTTGAAGGGGTTCTGGATGACGAACGCCTGGATCGTCCCCTGCTCCATGAACTGGATCTGCTTTTCCGAGCTGTCGCAGGCGATCAGCCCGACCTTCCCCTCCAGCCCGAGGTCCCGGATCGCATTGGCCACGCCGAGCGCCGACGACTCGTTGAGCCCCACCATACAGCGGATCTCCGGATGCTCGATGAGCATCTCCTTGGTGCGCTGCCGGGAGACGATCTCCGAGCCGTCGCAGTAGTCGAGCGCGGCCACCCGCTCCATCCCGCCCGCGACGTTTCCGACGAGCCCGTCGCGGCGTTCCACCGCCGTGCGCGCCCCCTCGACATGGCCCATCACGCCGATCTTCTGCTCGGGCGGGACCGCCTCGTCCACCAGCTCGGCGAGCTTGCGGCCCATCGCGACGTTGTCGGTGCCGACGAAGCACCGCCGCCCGTCGTAGTTGACGTCGCTGTCGACCGTCACGAGCAGGATGCCCGCGTCGGTCACCTCCTTGCAGACGGGGACCATCCGCTCATAGTCGCTCGCCGCCAGGATGATCGCGTCGGGGTGCTTGGCGATCGCCTCCCGCACCAGTTCGATCTGGCGGTCGACGTCCTTTTCCATCGGCGGGGCGGTCACCTCGCAATTGACGCCGTATTCCGCGGCGGCCGACTGCACCCCCTGCTCCACCACCCGCCAGAAGTCGGGCGGGTTGGCCAGCGCCTTGAAGATCACCTGGATGTTGTAGCGCGCGGCCGGCTCCTCCTCGGGGAGCAGCAGGCGGCCCTCGTGGACAAAGAAGAAGAGCAGCGCCCCAAAGCAGAAGAACAGCGCTGCCAGCAGCAGGAAATAGCGCCTTTTAAACATCATCTTCATCACCGCCTTCGATCACCGGCAGCCAGATTTCCACACGGGTGCCCTCGCCGGGCGCGGAGAAATAGTGCAGTCCGTATTCCTCCCCGAAGCAGAGGCGGATGCGGTTGTTGACGTTGATCACACCGATCCCCCGGTCGGTGTCGGGGCGCGGGACGAAGAGCTGCTCCAGCTGCTCGGCCGTCATGCCCACGCCGCTGTCCGCGATCGTGATGGTCAGCCGTTCCCCCTCGGTGCGCGCCGAGATGGCGATCTCGCCGCCCGCCTGGCTCATCTTGACGCCGTGGTAGACGGCGTTTTCAACAATCGGCTGGAGGATGAGCTTGGGGGTCATCAGCCCGAGCAGCCCGGGCGGCACGTCGACCCGCCAGGAGAGCTTATCCTCGTAGCGCATCTTCTGGATGGTGAGGTAGCTTTTGATGTTCTCCACCTCGTTGAGCAGCGTGACGAGGTTTTCCCCCTTGCTGATGCTCGTGCGGAAGAGCCGCGCGAGCGCGGAGGTGACCTCCACGACCTCGTCGTTCTTGCCGCCCGCCGACATCCAGATGATCGTGTCGAGGGTGTTGTAGAGGAAGTGCGGGTTGATCTGCGCCTGGAGGGCGCGGATTTCGCTTCTGCGCTTCTCCTCCTCGTCCCGTACCGTCTTTTCCATCAGGTCCTTGATGCGGGAGATCATGACGTTGAAGGTCTTGCTGAGGTGGCCGATCTCGTTGTTGAGCTCGATCTCCGAGCGCACGTCGAAGTTGCCCACCTCGACCTCGTGCATCGTGTTCTCGAGCATCTTGATCGGATTGGTGATCGTCGTGGAGATGAGCACCGCGAAGGTCATCGCGAAGAGGATCGAGATCCCCGCGAGGCGGAAATAGAAGTCGATGATGCTGCTCTTGTCCTTGATCAGCTCATCCACGTTCACCACCCCCACCGCGCTCCAGCCGGTCAGCTCGGAGTAGTTGCGGGTGTAGATGCGGTTGTTCACATCGTCCCGCAGGTAGGTGTCCCGCATCTTGAGGATCTCCTCGACGAGCTCGCTCTTGATGCCCGAGTAGAGGAGCTGCTGCTGGGGATGGTAGATGATGTTCTTGTGCCGGTCGATCAGGTAGATGTAGCCGTTCTTGCCCAGCTGGGCGTTTTCGCAGATCGCCTCGATCGACCGGTAGTTGAGGTCGATCACCATGACGCCCGTGACCTCTCCCGTCTCGGGATCGAGCACCGACTTGGAAATTGAGATGACCCACTTGTACTCCCCCGACACGAGGTTCTGCACGTGGGAGGGGGAGACGACGATCTCGTCCTTGTAGGACATCGGCTTCAGGTACCAGTCGGTGACGTTGAACTCGGAGTTCTCGTTGACCTCCTTTTCGACGTCGCTGAGCACGACGTCCTTATACTTGGAGATCACCGCGATGTTGGTGATGTCGCTGCGGGTGTTCGCCACAATGTTCATGTGCGCGGCCGCATTCGCGCGCAGCCGTTCCAGCTCCTTCTCCTCGATGTAGGAGAGGCGCTTGTCGTGGTGCCGGTTATAGAAGGCCATCACATCCCGCACGTCCTTGTTCTCGACGACCACCTTCGCCATGCTCTTCATGTTGTCTATGTAGGAGTCGATGCTCGCGTTGATCTCCCCGAGCAGGCGCACGGTGTAGTTGATCGAGATGCTCTCGATATCGTTCATCGTGTAGTAGTAGGAGACAAGTGAAACGAGCAGCACGATGATCGAGATGAGCAGCATGAAGGACAGGATCATCGTGCCGCGCACGCTGTAGGGATTGAGCGCCTTCCTCAGTTTTTTCCAAACCTTCCGCACGTCTTCCCTCCCTCGGCTCAGGCCTGAGGCGCGGTGTCGCCGCGTCGGCTGAACTCCCGGTATTCCTTGGGCGTCATGCCCGTCACCCGCTTGAAGGTCACGCTGAAATAGTGCGGGTCGGAGAAGCCCACGTCCTCCGCGGCCTCATAGGTGCGCCGGTCGGTGAAGGCCAGGATCTGCTGGGCCTTCTCCATACGCACCCGGGTCAGGTATTCCACAAAGGTCGCGCCGGTGCGCGACTTGAAGATCGCGCTGAAATAGCTCGTGCTGATCGCGAGGTGCTCGGTGATCATGTTGAGGGAGAGCCTCGGGTCGCCGTAGTGCTCGCGGATGTATTTTTCCGCCTTGCTCACCTGGGCGGCGGCGGTGTCGCTCTTGGTGAGGGCGAGGATTTTGAACGCCTTGTCGCACACCTCGTCGATCATCCGTTCCAGCCGCCCGAGCGTCGGGGCGGAATAGAAGTTGAACTGCTCCCACGTCTTTTCGAGCGACTCCACCTCGGCGCCGCCGATCAGCTCGTCGGTGAGCCCGATGAGGGTCATCATCAGCTTCTGGCTGTAGAGCACGCACCGCTCAAAGGGGACGTGGCCGGAGCGGAGCTGCCCGACCAGGTCGTGCACGGCGGCGCGGGCGCCCTCCCGGTCGAGGGTCTTGACGGCGGCCTCCAGCCGCCGCTCGCAGCTGAAATAGTCGATGTCCCGCGTCTCCCGGATGTCGACGTCCGCCACGCAGGTGACGCTCGACTCCCCGTAGAAGAACCGGTAGCCCAGCGCGGTCATCGCCTGCCCGTGGGAGAGGTGCAGTTCGTCGAGGTAGGCGACCGGGTCCCCGATGCCGCCCGAGACGGGCACCTGCAGCGCGGCGCCCGCCGTCTTGGAGATCGTCCGGCAGAGCCCGATGGCGGCCGCGTAGAGGCCGTCGCGCTCCCCGGAGCTGATGATCAGCTTGGTCAGGCCGTCGTTGCCCTGGAAAGCCAGCGTCCCGTGGCTGTTTTCCGAGAGCTCCTGCGCGATGTTCGCCAGCCCGTAGCGCATCAGCTCGAGGTTGCCGCCGTCGTCCTCCGTCGCGGGCGCGCGCAGGTCCACGTCGAGCACCGCCGCGATGTGGTAGCGCCCCGCGAAGTCCAGCTTGTGCGCGCGGCAGCTCTCCTCGATCCGCTTCGCGTCGAGGCGGCGGGTCATGAGCTGATTTAAGAAGTAGCTGGCGACGATCTGCATCGAGTCGTCGATGTTGCGCAGCCGGCGCTCGTCGAGCTCCCCCCGCAGCCGGTCGGTCAGCTCGTTGATGCTCGCCGGGGTGACCGGCTTGAGGACATAGTCGTAGACCTGCATCTTGATCGCCCGGTGGGCGTACTGGAAGTCGTCGTAGCCGGTGAGGATCACCACCACGGTGTTGGGCAGGTGTTCGTTGATATAGCGGGTGAGCTCGAGTCCGTCGACAAAGGGCATGCAGATGTCGGTGATCAGCACGTCGGGCACAAAGCCCCCCTCGAGCTTTTCGATCGCCTCCCGCCCGTCGCGGCAGCCGACCGGCGGGTCGAAGCCGTGCTCGGTCCAGCGGATCGTCCGGAGCATCGCGCCCAAAACCTCAAGTTCATCCTCCGCAAGCATGATTTTGTACATGTTGACGCCTGTGCCTTTCTGGAAATGTCTATTTCTGTTCATTTTCATGTTATCGGAAAACACCCGGCCTTACAAGAGAATTTTCCCTGAAAAGTAAAAATTTGAACAATTTATGGAAAATTCTCTATGGGATTCCCCCGGAGAAGCCTCTATAATGAAAATCAGCGGGCAACATATGTCAAATTATATAATTTATTTATTCATTATCATTATTTTTTGTAGTATGTTGACAAATACAACCAATAGGGGTGATTCTGCTGTGAGTGAACATACCAGCCCGGAAAGCCCGGTCATCCTCCAGATGGTCGGAATCGACAAGCGTTTCCAGGGCGTCCACGCGCTGAAACAATGCCACCTCGAACTGCGGCGCGGGGAGATCCACGCGCTCGTCGGAGAAAACGGCGCCGGTAAGTCGACGCTGATGAAGGTGCTCACCGGCATCTACAAGGCGGACGAGGGCAAGATCATCTACAACGGCAAAGAGGTCCAGTTTAAAAACCCGAAGGAGGCCCAGGAGGCGGGCATCTCGATCGTCCACCAGGAGCTCAACCTGATGAACCACCTCACCGCCGCCCAGAACATCTTCATCGGGCGGGAGTGCAAGGGCTTCTTCCTCCACGACGACCAGATCAACGCCGCTACCCAGAAGCTCTTCGACCACCTCAAGCTGACGATCAGGCCCACCGACAAGGTCGGCTCCCTCACCGTCGGCAAGCAGCAGATGGTCGAGATCACCAAGGCGATCTCCTTCGATTCGTCGGTGCTCATCCTGGATGAGCCGTCAGCGGCCCTCACCGAGGCGGAGATCACCGAGCTCTTCAAGACGATGAACGACCTGCGGGACCGCGGGGTCACGATGGTCTACATCTCCCACCGCATGGACGAGATCATGGAGATCACCGACCGCATCACCGTCATGCGCGACGGCGAGTATATCACCACCCTCAACACGAAGGACACCAACCTCGACGAGATCATCAACGCGATGGTCGGGCGCACCATCTACGAGGAGCCCAAGACGGTGAGCAACGTCCCCCCCGACGCGCCGGTCGTGCTCGAGGTGGAAAACCTCGTCTCCAAGGACGTCAAGGGCGTCTCCTTCCAGCTGCATAAGGGCGAGATCCTCGGCTTTGCCGGTCTGATGGGCGCCGGGCGCACCGAGACGGCGCGCCTCATCTTCGGGGCCGACCCCCGCGACGGGGGCGTCATCCGCAAGAACGGCACGGAACTCCACATCAAAACCCCCGAGGACGCGGTCAGGGCCGGCATCGGCTACCTCTCGGAGGACCGCAAGCGGTTCGGGCTCGCGGTGGGGCTGTCCGTCGCGGACAACACCGTGCTCGCGAACCTCGAGGAATTCTCCCGCGCCGGCTTCGTCGACGACCGCAAGATCCGCGAGGCCACGCAGGAGTACGTCGGCAGGATCAACATCAAGACGCCGTCTGTTTCCCAGCTCATCCGCAACCTCTCGGGCGGGAACCAGCAGAAGGTCATCATCGCCAAGTGGCTGGTCAAAAACTGCGACATCCTCATCTTCGACGAGCCCACGCGCGGCATCGACGTCGGCGCCAAGAGCGAAATCTACAAGCTCATGAACGAGCTGGCGCATGAGGGCAAATCGATCATCATGATCTCCTCCGAGCTGCAGGAGGTCCTGCGCATGAGCGACCGAGTCGTATGCATGTGCGAGGGCAGGCTCACCAAGATCCTGGATATCCAGGACGCCTCGCAGGAGGTCATCATGAAATACGCCACTATGAGAAATTAACGGAGGTCGTTGGTTATGGGGAACACAGCTAAAAAACTCAACATTCAGAAACTCCTCGCCCCCGCGGCGCTTGTCATCCTGTATATCTTCTTCTGCTTCTTCGGCAAGAACTTCTTTTCCGCCGGCACCCTCGTCAGCATCCTCGACAGCACCTACTATGTCGGGATGATGGCGTTCGGCATCACCTTCGTCATCATCACGGGCGGCATCGACCTGTCGATCGGCACCAACATGATGATGTCCGCCCTCATCGCGGGCTACCTCTACACCAAGGGCGTCAACATCTGGCTCTGCCTGGTGGTCATCGTGATCATCGCCACCTTCGTGGGCTTCATCAACGGCACGCTCGTCTCCCGCCTCAAGCTCCCCCCCTTCATCGCCACGCTCGGCATGATGATGATGACCCAGGGCTTCGGCTCGATCATCACCAAGGTGCAGACCCAGCGCTTCCCCTCCGGCTTCGACGCGGACGGCGGCTACAAGGCGGTCTTCTACAAGACCCCCGGCGGCTTCCCCTCCGGCATCGTCTACATGCTCGTCTTCTTCCTCATCGCGATGCTCCTGCTCAACAAGACCCGTTTCGGCCGCTACACCTACGCGATCGGCTCCAACGAGGAATCCGTCCGGCTGTCGGGCGTCAATGTCATCAAATGGAAGACCCTCGTCTACACCGTCTGCGGCTTCTTCTGCGGCCTTTCCGCGATCGTCTACGCGGCTACATACACCACCATCATCCCCGGCACCGGCAACGGCCTCGAGATGAACGCCATCGCGGCGGTCATCATCGGCGGCACCTCGATGTCCGGCGGCATCGGCACCATGTCCGGCACCCTGATCGGCGCGCTGCTCATGAGCGTGCTCAAGACCGGCCTCATGTCGATGGGCCTGCAGGGCCACTTCCAGACCTTCTTCACCGGCCTCGTGGTCATCCTCGCGGTGCTGCTCGACATCTACCGCAACAAGAAGGCTTCCGCCGCGAAATAACCCGTCGCTCCTGCGGGAGGACTCCCGTGTTAAAATAGCCACCAATTGTTAAGGAGGAAAACAAAATGAAAAAATTCCTGGCAATCGTGCTCGCGGGCCTGATGCTGATCTCCATTTCCGCCTGCGGCTCCAAGCCGGCCGCCGAGCCGACCCCGGCCCCGGCAGCCCCCGCCGACACTGCGGAACCCGCCCCTGACGCGGCCGCGCCCGCTCCCGCCGACAACGGCGAAAAGCCCTACATCGCGGTCGTCTCCAAGGGCTTCCAGCACCAGTTCTGGCAGGTCGTCAAAAAGGGCGCCGATCAGGCGGCCGCCGACCTCGGCGTTGAAATCACCTTCGACGGCCCGCCGACCGAGTCGGATATCGCCATCCAGGTCGACATGCTCAAATCCGCGATGGACAAAAAGCCCGCCGCCGTCTGCCTCGCCGCGCTCGACACCGAGTCGGTGAAGGAGCAGCTCCAGGCCTGCAAGGACAACGGCATCCCCGTCGTCGGCTTTGACTCGGGCGTTCCGAACGCTCCTGAAGGCTCCATCTACGCGACCGCTTCCACCGACAACTCCGCCGCCGCCGCGATCGCTGCCGAGCAGCTGTACGCTGACGCCGGCTTCCAGGCGAAGCTCGCCGCCGCCACCCCCGAAGCGCCGATCAACGTGGCCGTCCTCTCCCAGGACGCGACCTCCGATTCGATCATCTCCCGTACCTCCGGCTTCATCAACAAGCTCGTCGAGCTCGTCGGCGACGACTCCGTCAAGGTTGTCGGCCATGACAAGTATGCCAAGGACGCCGCCTCCCCGAAGGTGATCGTCAACGTCAACGTCCCGGCCACCACCTCCGCCGCCGACCAGAAGACCGGCGCCGAGGCGCTGCTCGGCCTCGACAACCTCGTCGCGATCTACGGCTCCAATGAAAACGCCGCCGGCGGCATCCTCGCCGCTTCCAACGACGGCAACGACTTCAACAAGGACACCGGCAAGTTCAAGGACATCATCGCCATCGGCTTTGACGCCGGCAAGACCCAGCGCGTCGCCGTCGAGAATGGCTGGTTCCTCGGCTCCGTGACCCAGGACCCCTACCAGATCGGCTACAAGGCCGTCTCCCTGGCGGTTGACGCCATCAACGGCAAACCCGCCGCGAGCCCGATCGTCGACACCGGCGCCAAGTGGTACAACGCCGAGGCGCTCCAGGATCCTTCGATCTCCGAGCTCGTCTACGAATAACGCCCAATTCACATTCATTTCTTTCTCCTATTCTCGTCAGACCGGCTCCCCGCCCTGCGCGGGGGGCCGGTTTTCTCTTGTTCCCCGCCGCCACGGTATCCTTTGGGTACCTACGTTACCGGAAAGTGCTTACTTTACTTTGCGCGGGCGGTGTATTATGATGAAAGCGTCGAAAGAACGCGCCTCCCGGCGCGGGAATAGAATGAAAGGCGGCCCGATTTATGGACGCACAATCCTATCTGAAGATGTTCCGGACGGTAAAGATCGCCTCCGCCGCGACGGTGGACGCCGACGGGAACCCGCAGTCCCGCATCATCAACGTGATGCTCTGCGAACCCGAGGGGCTCTATATCGTAACCTCGCGGGGAAAGCCGTTTTACCGGCAGCTTGCCGAAACCGGGAAGATCGCCCTCTCGGCGATGGCGCCCGACTGCCAGTCGCTCAAGCTGAGCGGCCGCGTGCGGAAGGTCGAGCAGAAATGGGTCGACCGGGTGTTCGAGCAGAACCCCGGCATGAACGAGGTCTACCCGGGCGAGAGCCGCTACGCGCTCGACGCCTTCCTCATCTATGAGGGCTCCGGCGAATGGTTCGACCTGCTCCACTACCCCATCCGCCGCGAGACCTTCTCCTTCGGCGGCGCGCCGGAGGAGCACTGCGGCTTTGAAATCACCGGCGGCTGCACCGGCTGCGGCGCCTGCGCCGACGCCTGCCCCCAGAAATGCATTTCGGAGGGCACGCCGTACAAAATAGCATGGGAGCACTGCCTGCAGTGCGGGCTCTGCTCCGAGACCTGCCCGGTGGGGGCGATTCGCCGGCTGCACCGGTAGGACTCAGATAAAGGGGAACACACATGTCACAAATACTGCGCCTCTATGGCGAACGGCGGGAGTTCTTCGCCGAGCTGCTTGTGCAGCACCTGCGCATCTCCGCGACCGCGATCGTCATCGCGGCGGCGGCCGGGCTGCTGCTGGGCGTCTATATCAGCGGGCACCGGCGGGCCGCGCCCTTCGTCATCGGGGTCACCAACGTCGTATACACGATCCCGTCGATCTCCCTGCTGGGCTTTTTGATCCCGTTTTCCGGCATCGGGGACACGACCGCGATCATCGCGCTCACCGTCTACGCCCTGCTGCCGATGGTGCGCAACACCTACACCGGCATCACCTCGATCGACCCCGAGATCATCGAGGCGGCGCGCGGCATGGGCAGCACCGACCTCCAGATCATGGTGCGCGTCAAGCTGCCGCTGGCGATGACCGTCATCGTCGCGGGGCTGCGCAACATGGTCGTCATGACCGTCTCCCTCTCGGGCATCGCCGCCTTCATCGGCGCGGGGGGACTGGGCGTCGCGGTCTACCGCGGCATCACCACCAACAACATCAGCCTCACCGTGGCGGGAAGCCTGCTGATCGCCGCCGTGGCGCTGCTGTGCGATTTCCTGCTCGGCAGGCTGGAGCACTATCTCAAAAAGAAATGGAGACTGGAACAATGAAACATCAAATCCGTAAGGTTCTCAGCGTTCTGCTGGCCGTCCTGCTCTTCGCGGGCGTCTTTTCCGGCTGCGGCAAAAAGGATTCCGGCGTCGTCAAGATCGCCACCAAGCCGATGACCGAGCAGTTCATCCTCTCGGAAATGCTCGCGCAGCTCATCGAACAGGACACCGGGCTCACCGTCGAGATCACCAAGGGGATCGGCGGCGGCACCACCAACATCCACCCCGCGCTCCTCAAGGGCGACTTCGACCTCTATCCCGAATACACCGGGACCGCCTGGGCGTTCGTCGTGAAGCGGGAGGACGTCCCCGACGACGACACCCTCTACGCGGGCCTGCAGGAGGCGTACCAGAAGCTCGGCCTCAAATGGACGGGGCTCTACGGCTTCAACAACACCTTCGCGCTCGCGGTGCGGCGTGATGTGGCGGAGCAGTACGGCATTGAGACCTACTCCGACATCGCGAAGGTCTCCCCGGACCTCGTCTTCGGCGCGAACCCCGACTTCTTCGAGAAGGCGGACGGCTTCCCCCACCTCGCCGAGGCCTACGGCATGAACTTCAAATCCACCTCCGACATCGACATCGGCCTCAAATACAAGGCGCTTGAAAACGGCGACATCGACGTGACCAACGCCTTCACCACCGACGCGCAGCTCAGCGTCGCGGACATCACGCTGCCCACCGACGACAAGCACCTCTTCACCAACTACTACTGCGGCACCGTCGTGCGGATGGACACCCTTGAAAAGCACCCCGAACTCGAGCCGGTGCTCGAGAAGATGAACGGCCTCATCACCGACGCCGAGATGGCCTCGATGAACTACCAGGTCGAGGTGGAAAACCGCGATGAAAAGGAAGTCGCGAAGGAATTCCTGACCTCCAAGGGGCTGCTCAAATGAGCGGTGACCCGATCATCCGTTTCGACCATGTCGGCAAGAGCTACGGCGTCAACGACGTGCTCACCGACGTGAGCCTCTCGATCGCGCGCGGCGAGTTCGTCACCGTGATCGGCAGCTCGGGCTGCGGCAAGACGACCCTTTTAAAGCTCATCAACGGCCTGCTCTCCCCCGACACGGGCGCCGTCTATGTGGAGGGGCGGGACGTCTCGACCGTCGACCAGATCGTCCTGCGCCGCAACATCGGCTACGCGATCCAGGGGGTGGGGCTCTTCCCCCACATGGACGTGTGGCACAACATCGCCTACGTCCCCACCCTGCTCAACAAGCAGAACAAGGAGAAGACCCGCCGCGCGGTGAAGAAATGGATGGAGGTCGTGCGCCTCGATCCCGAGCTTGCCAGGCGCTATCCCGCCGAGCTCTCGGGCGGGCAGAAGCAGCGGGTCGGCATCGCGCGGGCGCTCGCCGCCTCCCCAGACATCCTGCTGATGGATGAGCCGTTCGGCGCGGTGGACGACATCACCCGCAAGGCGCTGCAGGACGAGATTCTGCGCATCCACCGGGAGCAGGGCGTCACAATCGTCTTTATCACCCACGACATCGGCGAGGCGCTCAAGCTGGGGAGCCGCGTGCTCGTCATGGACCACGGCGGCATCGTGCAGGACGGCCCGCCCGACGAGCTGCGCAGCCGTCCCGCCACCGCCTTCGTGCGGGAGCTGGTCGGGGGCTGACGATCCATTGCCACTTATACGGGAAGGCCGCAGGCATCTGCCTGCGGCCTTCCTTTTTTGCGCGCCGGACCTGTAAAATTTGGATGCGCCGCGGGTAAAATGTTCAGGATTTTGTCTCGATCCGCACACAAAAGCATCACACGGGCGCGCAAAAATAGAAAAAAACGAAGGAGCGCCGCCATGTGTGAAAGAAAATACCGGCATGAGCTCAAGCACTACATCAACCACGCCGACTATCTCGCCATCCGCCGGCGGCTGCGGGAGATCGCCCCGCTCGACCGCTTTTCCGGGCCGGACGGGAGCTACACCGTCCACAGCCTCTATTTCGACAACCTCGACAACAAGGCCCTGCGGGAAAAGCTCGACGGGGTGAACAACCGGGAGAAGTTCCGCCTGCGCTACTATAACGGCGACCTCTCCTTCCTGCGGCTGGAGAAGAAATCCAAGCGAAACGGCCTGGGCTGCAAGGCGCAGGCGGCCGTCACACGGGAGGAGTGCGAACGGCTGCTCGCCGGGGACGCCGCCTGGATGGAAAACGACGGGCGGGAGCTCGTCATGGAGCTCTCTATCAAGATGCGCTGCCAGCTTCTGCGCCCGCTCACGCCGGTCGTCTACACACGGGAGGCGTACGTCTACCCCGCCGGCAACGTCCGCGTGACGGTCGACAGCGGCATCCGCACCGGCTTTTCCGCCGCCGGCTTCCTCGACCCCGGCGCGGTCACCGTCCGGACCGGAAGCCCCATCCTGCTGGAGGTCAAATTCGACGAGTTCCTCCCCGACCTCATCGGCGATCTCGTCCAGGAGCGGGACCGCCAGTCGACCGCCTTTTCCAAATACGCCGCCTGCCGCACCTTCTGCGGCCAACTCTGAAAGAACAGTGAGGTACCCAACATGACCACCTTCAACGATATCTTCAAGTCCAGCTTCCTCGAGAAGGTCTCCTCCTTCTCCCTGCTCGACATGGGGCTCGCCATGCTGCTTTCCCTCCTGCTCGGGCTCTTCATCTTCGCCGTCTACCGCAAAACCTTCAGCGGCGTGATGTATTCCGCCTCCTTCGGCGCGTCGCTCGTCGCCATGACCCTCGTCACCACCCTCATCATCCTCGCCGTCACCTCCAACGTCATCCTCTCCCTCGGCATGGTCGGCGCGCTGTCGATCGTGCGCTTCCGCACCGCCATCAAGGAGCCGATGGACATCGCCTTCCTCTTCTGGTCGATCTCGGCGGGCATCGTCACCGGCGCGGGCTTACTTCCCCTCGCGGTGCTCGGCTCCCTCTTCATCGGCATCTTCCTCGTCCTCTTCGTCAATAAAAAGAGCACCGACAACCCCTACATCCTCGTCGTGAGCTGCGCGGGGGACGAGGCCGAGGCGGCGGTCAACGGCTATGTCAACCGGGCGGTGAAAAAATCCCTGTTGAAATCCAAGACCGTCTCCCAGAGCGGCGTGGAGCTGACGGTGGAGGTCCGCCTCAAGGACATGACGACCCGTTTTGTCAACGAGATCTCCGCGCTTCCCGGCGTGAACAGCGCGGTGCTCGTGAGCTATAACGGCGAGTACATGTCCTGACCGGGCGCCGCCATGATGACCGGCAAGCGCTACTGGCTGATCGCGGGGGCCGCCATGGCTCTGGCGGTGCTGCTCCTGCTCGGCATGCTTTGGATGCCCGCCTCCCTGCGCGCCTCGCTCGAAAAGTCGGGCGGCGCCTATGCCGACAGGCTCTTCGGGAAGGAGATCGTCTCGATCGACATCCAAATGGACCCCGGCGAGTGGGACGACATGATCGAAAACGCCCGGCAGGAGGAGTACGTCTCCTGCGACGTGACGATCGACGGGACGGAGTTTTCCTCGGCCGCCATCCGTCCCAAGGGCAACACGAGCCTCACCGGCATCGCCGGGATGGACTCCGAGCGGTTCAGCTTCAAAATCCGGGCGGACAAATATGTCGACGGCCAGTCCTTCTGGGGTCTTTCCAAGCTCGTGCTCAACAATTCCTACGCCGACCCGACCTACATGAAGGAGGCCCTCTCCTACGATTTGATGGACTATCTCGGGATCCCCGCGCCGCTATGCACCTATGCCGAAGTCACCGTGAACGGCGAGCCGTTCGGCCTCTACCTGCTGCTCGAGGCGGTGGAGGAGGAGTTTGCCGAGCGCAGTTTCGGCGGCGGCTACGGCCAGCTCTACAAGCCGGAATCGGAGGGCGGCGGGGGCCGCGGGAGCGGCAACGACCTCGTTTACAGCGGCGACGACCCGGAGAGCTACGCCGCCGTCTTTGAGAACGCCGTCTTCCGGACGTCCGACGAGGACGAGCGCCGGGTCGTCGAGGCGCTCGCGCACCTCGACAGCGGCGAGAACCTCGAAGCGTATATCGATGTGGACGAGGTGCTGCGATATTTCGCGGCCAACGTCTTCCTCGTCAACCTCGACAGCTACCTGTCCAACCTCAAGCACAACTACTACCTCTATGAGGAGGACGGCAGGCTCTCGATGCTGCCGTGGGACTACAACCTCTCCTTTGGGGCGCACCAGCTCCGCTCCGCCTCCGACGCGGTCAACTTCCCCATCGACGACCCCTATTCGGGCACCTCGGCCGAAAAGAGCCCCATCCTCCAAAAACTGCTTGAGGTGGAGGAATACCGCGCGCGCTACCACGGCTACCTGCGGCAGATCGCGGAGGATTATGTCGGCGGCGGACGGCTCACCGATACGATCGAGCGGGTCAGCCGCCTGATCTCCCCCCATGTGCAGACGGACGCGACCGCCCTCTACAGCTATGAGGAGTACGAAACCGCCGTCGTAAACCTCAAGCTCTATGTGCTCCTGCGGGCGGAAAGCGTGCTCGGACAACTCGACGGGTCCATCCCCTCCACCGGGGAGGGCCAAAAGGCGGACCCCTCCGCGCTGGTCGACGCCTCCGCTCTCAATTTCAGCGCGATGGGCGGCATGAACATGGGCGGCGGGCGCGGCGGGAACGGCTCCCCTCCCGGCCTGGAGGAGGGAGCGCGCGCCGGGCGCGGCCAGCGGCGGGAAGGCGGCCGGGACGGGGAACCCCCGGCAGAAGCCGGCCGGCCCGCGGAAGGCGAAGCGCGCCCGGAGGGCGAACCGCCGCCGGACGGCGGGCAGCCGGAGGCCCGTACCGCGGACACGGAAGCCACACCACCCGCCTCCGGAGGCCCCGCATCTCCGAGGGACGAGGGGCAGGCCCGGCAGGGAAACGTCCCAGGCGGGGACGGCGGAGGCTTCCCCGTCGGAGGCCCGGGCGGCGAATTCCCCGGCGGGCAGGCGCGGCGGCAGTTCCCCACGCTCCTGCTGCTGGAGGCGGGCGGCGGGGCCGTCCTCCTGCTGGCCGCGCTCCTCATCGTCCGCCGCTTCCGCCGCCGCAGACAGGGAAAACTCGCCTGAAACGCGGCCCCGAAGCCGCAAGCCCACGCAAAAAAGGCGCCCGGCGGTCAATCCGCCGGGCGTCTTTCCACATCCGCTTTTAGGGCGCGCCGTCAAAACTTGCTGATGTTCACCCCGTTGACCTCGACGCCGTCGTTGGCGCGGATCAGGATATACCGCGCGCCGTCGATCACCCGCGTCTCGACCAGGTCGCTGCGCCCGGGGCTCACATGGATCGTCACGTCGGGGGTGCGGACCTCGATCCGTTTCACGTCGACGAGGTTTTGCGGGCTGACGTCCGCGTCGGCGCCGAACCCGGCGTCGAACTTCTCCTCAAATTCCGCCGCCTGCGGCTCCGCGACGCCGCACGACTCGAGCACCCGCCGCACCGTCTGCTTGGACACCACCAGCGGCGCTTCGGCCTTGTTCGCCTTGTGCTCCTCGACCATCTCGTACAGCCGGTCGTGGACCGCCCGCACGACGCCGTAGCTGCATTCGCCCGCCAGCGTCTCCCCAAGGATCGACTGGAAGGTCTCCTTCTGTTCGGCGGCGGGCATCGGCGCCTCGCGGCGAAAGACCGCGTCCACGAACTCCCCGTGGCTTTCCGCGATGTCGCGCGAGTAGTAGAGCGCGCCGTAGATGTTGGCGCTGCGGTCGTCGAACGCGGGGAACAGGAACCCGAGCTCGGGCGCGCCGACGATCCAGTCGGTCCGGCAGCTGCGGAAGGCGTTCTCGTTGACGTAATAGCCCAGCGCGGGCTTTGTCTCCTTGATCGGGCAGACGGCGCACAGGATGTAGGAGTACACCTCCGAGGAGGCGTCGTCCTGCCGTTCCCCGTCCTTCGAGCGGCAGGGCACGTCGTATTTGTCCGCCGCCAGCAGGATCA
>NZ_DBMDHH010000054.1:0-17079 GCF_057433415.1 Anaerotruncus sp.
GCGCGTTCCCGCTCTGGCTCGCGCCGGTGCAGGTCAAGGTCCTGCCCGTGACCGACGAGCACATCCCCTACGCGCAAAAGGTTTCCGACGCGCTCACCGCCGCGGGACTGCGCGTCGAGACGGACAGCCGCAACGAGAAGGTCGGCTACCGCATCCGCGAGGCGCAGCTCCAGAAGATCCCCTATATGCTCGTGCTCGGCGGCAAGGAGGCCGAGGCGGGCGAGGTCGCGGTGCGCGACCGCCGCGACGGCAAGACGACCACGATGTCCCTCGAGGCGTTCCTGGAAAAGGCGAAGGCCGAGGTCGACTCCAAGGCCAACTGAACAGACGGAACCGCATGAAAAAGCAGCCGCGCGAGCGGCTGCTTTTTTGCCGCCCGGCGTCGGCCGGCTTCCCGCGCGGGGAATCGCGCCGAGGCTTTGGGCGGCGGACGGGTTTCCTGAGATTTCCGGCCGTACACAGAATATTCACAGACTGTCGAAACTACCGCCACATAAATCGTGTTAACTATACAGGTAGCACGCGTTTCCGGCAGATACTTGCCTAAAACGCGGATTTATAGTACAATATTACCCTACGACATGCTTCCGGTCCCCGTGTTTTTCACGGGGGCGCTGTGAAGTGCGGCCTTCGCGCAAGACGCGCCGGGGCCCGGCGAATCCACGGGAAGGAGGTGGCCTGCTTGGCGCCATACGACAAGATGCCGGACGATTCCGTACCGGAGCCGGACGATTCCCCGCTCGGCGAACTGGCGGAAGCGGAACCGGAAGAAGCGGCCCCCTCCGGTGAGCTCGAGGAGCTCGCCGCGCCCGCCGGGGAACCGTCCCCTCCCGCCGGGGAGGCCGCCTCCGAAACGGAGGACGGCGCGGAGCCGCCGCCCGCCCAAAGGGCGGAGAGCCCCTTCGTCCGGTCGGTCAAGCGCCTCTGGTTCAGGGCGGCAAACGCCTTTTACGCCTACTGCTATTTTGTGGGCATCCAGCTGCTGCGCACGACCCGCGCCAAACGGCGGCATGTGGCGCACGGCTTCCACCGGATGGAGGAGGAGGCCGCCGCCCGCCGCCGCAAGTACTTCAACCGTCTGCGCGCCCGTCTGCGCGGCTATTGGCGGGACCTCGTCTCGCCGCTGACCGAGCTGCGCGAGCAGTGCCGGGGATTTTCCAAGGCGGTCGACAACGCGCGGCGCTACGGCACCTCCCGCAACGTCGCCAACGTCGTCCTGAACGCCGCCGGGTTCTGGCTGAAGCGGCTGTGGCGGATCTTCCGGACGCTGCTCAACTATGCCGCGCCCATCGCGGCGTGCGTGCTGCTCTACTTCACCGTCCGCTATTTCGCCGGCTTCCAGCTCGCGCTGCACGTCGAATACAACGGCGTCGACATCGGCTACGTCTCCAACGAGACGGTGTTCACCGAGGCGGAGAAGGACATGAAGGAGCGTATGATCCTCGGCGACGTGCTCGTCGCCGACCCGACCGCCGAGGAGGAGGACACCAACGAGGTCCAGGAGGCCGAGCAGGCCGCCGAAGAGGCGGAGGAGCAGGCCAAGACGATCCGTCCGCGCTTTGAGCTGACGCCCGTCACCCGCGACCCGTTCAGCAGGTTCATGGGGCGGTTCGTGCACACGGCCGACCCGAGCCAGCTGCTCGACGCGGACGAGCTGACCAACCGCCTGATCCGCGCGGTGAGCCGGAGCGAGAACAATCCCGACGGCTTCGCGGTCGAAGAGGCGACGGGGCTTTATATCGACGGGACCTATATCGGCGCCGTCACCGACGGGGACGGGCTGCTCGACCTGCTCTATGAGATGAAGGAGCGTTACCGAACCTCCGACATGGAGGAGAGCACGAGCATCCAGTTCGTGAAGAAGGTGGAGGTCAAGCAGGGCCTCTATCCCTCCGGCCCGAACGGCTCGATCCGCTCGCTCGAGGAGATCCGCTCGCTGCTCGACAAGGAGGAGCGCGGCAAGAAGATCTACACGGTGGTCAGCGGCGACGACCCGCTGAAGATTGCGGCCAAAAACGGCATCACGCTCGACGAGCTCAAGGCGATGAACCCGGGCGTCGACGTGAGCCTCTTCCCGGGCGACGAGCTGCTGATCGCGAACTCGGTGCCCTACCTGGGCGTCAAGGTGACCGAGACGATCCGGTATGAGGAGGAGCTCGAATACGAGATCACCCAGCGCACCGACCCCGACCACGACATCGGCTACTACCAGATCGTCCAGCAGGGCGAAAAGGGCGTGCGCGAGGTGACCGCCGAGATCGTCATGACCGACGGCGTCGAGACCGACCGCAACATCCTCAACACCACCATCGTCAAGGAGCCGGTCAACCAGATCGTCGTCGTGGGCGGCAACCGCCCGCTCAAGGTCATCCCCAAGGATTCGAGCGGCAGGGTGGCCTCCGGCGCCTTCCAGTGGCCGACGATCGCCGGCTCGATCAACCCGGGCTTCCTCGGGTACTGGGGCCACACGGGCTCCGACATCTCGTGGAGCGGCTGCTACGGCAGCCCCGTCCTCGCCTCGGCCGACGGCACCGTCGTCGCGTCCGGCTGGCGCGGACTCTACGGCTACTGCGTCGTTATCGACCACGGCGGCGGGATGCAGTCCCTCTACGCGCATTGCAGCGCGCTCTACGTCTCCGCCGGGCAGCAGGTCTCCCAGGGCGAGACGATCGCCGCCATCGGCGCGACCGGCAACGCCTACGGACCGCACCTGCACTTCGAGATCCGCGTCAACGGTACGCCGGTCGACGCGGCTCCCTACCTCTATGGTTAAATTTCCCGCGGACGCACGCGCCCCGCGCGCTTTCCAGCGCGCGGGGCGCGTTTTTGCCATCTTCCGGCAAAAATCGAGCCGGATTTTAAGAATCATCACAAAAATTCCTCTTTTATTTTGTGGGATGCGGTGATATACTATATGTATTGAAATGCGCCTTTGCCGCGCATCTGTTTGCCGCGCGCTTCGGCGCGGCGGACAACCTTTTGACAGGGAATCCTCTTCGCCCCGGCCGGACGCGCGTGAAGCCGGGGCGCGGCTTTGAAAAAATGTGTGGCGCGCGCGGAGAAGGCGGTCAAGATGGAAAAGTTTATTGTGCAGGGCGACACCCGGCTTTGCGGCGAGGTCACCATCAGCGGCGCGAAGAACGCGGCCGTTGCGATCATTCCGGCGACGATCCTGGCGCAGGGCAAATGCGTCATTGAAAATATCCCCAACATCAGCGACATCACGATGCTCTTCAAGATTCTGCGCGCGCTCGGCGCGTCGGTGCGGATGCTCGACCGCACCACCGTCGAGGTGGACACCACCTACATCACCGAGCCGGTCGTCCCCTATGAACTCGCGCGGTATATGCGCGCCTCCTACTACCTGCTGGGCACCCTGCTCTCCCGCTGCAACCGGGCGAGCGTCTCGATGCCGGGCGGGTGTAATTTCGGGGTCCGCCCGATCGACCAGCACATGAAGGGGTTCGAGGCGCTCGGCGCGACCGTCTCGATCGACAGCGGCATGATCAACGCGAAAGCGGACATGCTGCTCGGCGCGCACATCTATTTCGACGTGGTGTCGGTCGGCGCGACGATCAACGTCATGCTCGCGTCGGTCAAGGCCAAGGGGATCACCATCCTCGAAAACTGCGCCAAGGAGCCCCACATCGTCGACCTGGCCAACTTCCTCAACTCGATGGGTGCGGACATCCGCGGCGCGGGCACCGACGTCATCAAAATTCACGGGGTGGACATCCTGCACGGGACCACCTATTCGATCATCCCCGACCAGATCGAGGCGGGCACCTATATGGTCGCCGCCGCGGCGACCGGCGGGGACGTGCTCGTCAAAAATGTCATCCCCAAGCACCTCGAGGCGATCACCGAAAAGCTCGAGAAGGCGGGCGCGGAGGTCACCGAATACGACGACTCGATCCGCGTGACGCGCGAGGGGGAGCTCTCCAAGGTCAACCTCAAGACGATGCCCCATCCCGGCTTCCCGACCGACATGCAGCCGCAGATGACCGCGCTGCTCTCGATGGCGAACGGGACGAGCATCGTGACCGAGGGCGTGTGGGACAACCGCTTCCGCTATGTCGACGAGCTGCGCCGGATGGGCGCGCAGATCCAGGTGGACGGCAAGGTCGCGGTCGTCGAGGGCGTGCCCCGGCTGACGGCCGCCCCGGTGCGCGCGGTCGACCTGCGCGCGGGCGCGGCGGTGCTGATTGCCGCGATGGCGGCCCACGGGGTCACCGAGATCGAGGACATCGAGCACATCGAGCGGGGCTACGAAAATATCGTGGAAAAGCTCGAGGCGCTCGGCGCCGATATCCGCAAGGTCGTGCTCCCCGACGGAGAGCTCAAGGCTGCGCTCTGACTTCCGGCCGGCTGTTTTTTGAGCCGGCCGTTTTCCTTATCCAAATTCGTTTCGGGAGGATGTTTATGGCCCGGTTTTGCACGCTGTTCTCCGGTTCCAGCGGGAACAGCACCTATATCGCCGCCTCCGACTCGGCGGTGCTCGTCGACGCGGGGCGCTCCTGCAAGCAGCTGCTGGCGGCGATGGAGTCCCGCGGCATCGAGCCGCGCTCGATCGGCGCGGTGCTCGTCACCCACGAGCACACCGACCATGTGAGCGGCCTGCGGGTGCTCCTTAAAAAGCTGGGCGTGCCCCTCTACGCCACGCCTGAGGTGCTCGAGCGGCTGCGGTGGGACGGGGTGCTCGTCCCAGGGCAGGAGGCGCATCCGGTGGAGCCGGGGACGCGCCTGACGGTCGGTTCGCTTGAGATCGACAGCTTCGACACGCCGCACGACAGCGCGCACAGCGTCGGGTACCGGATCCGGACCCCCGACGGGCGGCGGCTGGCGGTCGCCACCGACATGGGATACATAAGCGAAAACGTCGCGCAGATGCTACGGGGCTGCGACCTTGTGATGCTCGAATCGAACTATGAGCCGGGGATGCTCAGCGCGTGCGACTACCCCTACTATCTGAAGCGGCGGATCGCCTCCAACACGGGGCATCTCTCGAACGAAGTCTGCGCGCAGGAGCTGATCGAGCTGGTCCGCACGGGGAGCACCCGCTTTGTGCTGGGGCACCTCTCGCAGAACAGCAACACCCCCGAGAACGCCTACCAGGCGTCCTACTGCGCGCTGACGGCGGGCGGGATGCGGGAGGGGATCGACTTCACACTGACGGTCGCGTCGCGGTCGGGCCCGTCCGAGATGGTGGTGCTGTGATCGCGGTGCAGGTGATCGCGGTCGGCAGGCTCAAGGAGGCGTGGATGCGCGACGGCTGCGCGGAATATGTAAAGCGGCTGGGGCTGTGGAGCCGGGCGTCGGTCGTGGAGGTCGACGAATACAGGCTGGGGGAGAACCCCTCGCCCGCGCAGATTCGCGTCTGCGTGGAGAAGGAAGGGGAGCGCATTCTCGAGAAGATCCCGAAGGGCGCGCGGGTGGTGGCGATGTGCATCGAGGGGAAGACGCTCTCCTCCGAGGGGCTGGCGGACTATCTCGCGCGGGCGGCCGCGTCGGGCGCGGGGAGCCTCGCATTTGTGATCGGCGGTTCCCACGGGCTCTCCGACGCGGTGAAGGACGCCGCCTCGCTGCGGCTGTCGATGTCGCCGATGACCTTCCCGCACCAGCTCGCGCGGGTGCTGCTGCTCGAGCAGCTCTACCGCGCCTTCTCGATCAACGCGAACGCGAAATATCATAAATAAAAAGTTTCGCCCGCCTTTTCAAAGGCGGCGGGGCCGCGGGGCGGAGCCCCGCGCCGCTCGCCGCAGCGAGCGGAACGCCTGATTCACAATAGCCAAAAGTTTCGCCCGCCTTTTCAAAGGCGGCGGGGCCGCGGGGCGGAGCCCCGCGCCGCTCGCCGCAGCGAGCGGAACGCCCTCTCCTTCAGGCGTATTTTTCGGTTCCTTTTTACAAGAGAAAAAGGAACGTTTCAAAGGCCGTCGGTTCGGCGGCCTTTCCTCTTCCCGGGGGCCTTTTTTCTTGTAAAAGGCCCCCGAACCCCCAAAATACGCTTGAAGCAGGGCCTGCGGGCCCGGGCTCAGGGCTCCGCCCTCGAAAAATCCCGGCGTTTTGAAAAAACGCCGGGACTTTTCTCACCCGCCGCCTTTTGAAAAAGGCGGGCGAAAACTTTTGGATCGGGCGGGCGAAACCTACTTGCGGGCGCGCTCGAGAATCGTCTGGAACGACGTGCCGTGCGGACGGTTGAACCGCCGCAGGTGGTAGAGCTGTTCCGGATCGCCCGTGATGTAGTTGAGCTTCTCCTCGCAGGTCAGCGCCGCCGAAAAGCCCATCCCCTGGATCACCGGCAGCGCCTCCTTGCTGATCTGCCCGAACGGGTAGGTGAAGCAGGTGGGCGTCCAGTCGAGGAACGCCGCGCATTCGTCCTGGAGCTTGCCGAGGTCCTCCTCCAGCATCGTCTGGTAGGCCGCCAGCCCCTCGCCCGACTTGCGCATCGAGCCGTGGCGGCCGTTCTGGTTCTCGTGCAGGTTGTAGGAGTGGTTCTGGATCTCCACGAGACCGCTGTCCCGCATCTCGCGCAGCTCGTTCCACGTCGAGTGAGAATAGCGGATGTGATGGTCGTCCACCGCGGAATACTGGTCGGCGTACCGGCCCACAATGGAATAGACGGCCTTGAAGTCATACTCCTTCAGGATGGGGAAGACGTATTCGTGGAAGCTCTCGTACCCGTCGTCGAAGGTGATCATGACCGGGCGTTCGGGCAGCGGCGCGCCCTCCTCCACATAGGCGAGCAGGTCGGCGATCACGATCGGGGTATAGCCTTCCGTCTTCAGGTATTCCATGTCCGACCGGAATTCGTCGGGGGAGATGGTGTATTTGTTGAGCCGCGCCTGCTCCTTGAGCACGTGGTGGTACATCACGATCGGCAGTTCGATCCCGTCCGGTTCCGCCGGCGCGTTCGCGGACACCGCCCGGACGCCCTGCACGGCGATCCCGCCCAACGCCACCGCCAGCGCGAGGGCCAGCGGCAGGATCGCCCTGTTGATTGCCTTCATTGCGTCACTTCCCAAAGCGTTTTCTTCTGCATATCTATGCCCCGCGCGCCTGTCCATATGAGCATGGGGAATTTTTACTGGCAATCCGGCCGGGAGTATGGTATACTTACAGCTTACACAGTGAATGTGAATTGAACAAAAGGAATCTGCACAACTTATGAAATTTGATCAACTGAAATTGATACCGCCCATCCTGCGCGCCGCGGCCGACGAGGGCTACACCGCCCCGTCCCCCATCCAGCAAAAGGCGATCCCCCCCGCGCTCGAGGGCCGCGACGTGCTCGGCTGCGCCCAGACGGGCACCGGCAAGACCGCCGCCTTCGCCATGCCGATTTTGCAGCGGCTCTCCGCCCAGAAGCCCCAGCCGGGCGCGCCGCGCGTCATCCGCGCGCTCGTGCTCACCCCGACCAGGGAGCTCGCGCTCCAGATTTCCGACAGCTTCAAGGCCTACGGCCACTACCTGCGCCTGCGCACCGCCGTCATCTTCGGGGGCGTCTCCCAGAACCCGCAGGTGGACGAGCTTCGACGCGGCGTCGACATTCTCGTCGCCACCCCCGGCAGGCTCAACGACCTGATCGGGCAGGGGTATATCGACCTTTCGCGCGTCGAGACGCTGGTGCTCGACGAGGCCGACCGGATGCTCGACATGGGCTTCATCCACGATGTGGAGAAGATCATCGCCCGGGTGCCGCAGAAGCGGCAGACCCTCTTTTTCTCCGCCACGATGCCCGAGAGCATCATGCGCCTGTGCGACCGCATTCTCACCGACCCGGTCAAGGTGGCGGTGGATCCCGTCTCCTCCCCCGTCGAGGTGATCGACCAGCGGCTCTATTTTGTGGATAAGCCCAACAAGCGCCGTCTGCTCGTGCACCTGCTCAAGGATCCGGGCATCGTTTCGGCGCTCGTGTTCACCTTTACCAAGCATGGCGCCGACCGGGTGGCCCGGGAGCTCGACAAGGCGGGCGTCGAGGCGCAGGCGATCCACGGCAACAAGAGCCAGAACGCCCGCCAGCGGGCGCTGAGCGCCTTCAAGGCGGGGGAGATCCGCGTGCTCGTGGCGACCGACATCGCCGCGCGCGGCATCGACATCGATGAGCTCTCCCACGTCATCAACTACGACCTGCCCAACATCCCCGAGACGTATGTGCACCGCATCGGGCGCACGGCGCGCGCGGGGCTGTCGGGGACGGCGATCTCCTTTTGCAGCATCGAGGAGATGGACGAGCTCAAGGAGATCGAGAAGCTGATCGGCAAAAAGATCCCCGTGGTGGAGGAGCACCCCTACCCGATGGAGGTGTTCGAGGCGCCGCCCAAGCAGCCGCGCCCCCAGCGCCCGCCGCGCGAGCAGCGCGCCGCGAAGCCGAAGCCGGTGCGTCAGCAGCCGCAGAAGCAGCAAAAGCCCGCCGGACGTTCCCCGCGCAAGCACTGAAACCAAAAAGGCAGCCGCACAGCGGCTGCCTTTTTTGATTTTTTGGCATAAAACGCCGGGAATTTTTTCCGGGACGCAGGAATCAGAGCTTTGCGCCGCACCGATTGCAGTAGAGGCTGTCCTTCTGCTGCGGCGCGCCGCAGGCGGGGCAGCGGGGGAGGACGTTATTGCGCAGCAGGCGCAGCCCGCCCGGCGGCACCGTGATTTCCCCGCCGTGCGCGAGGCGGCGGCCGAGCGCGGGGTCGAGCTCGAAGACGCTCGCGCAGCGGGGGCAGGTAGCCAGATAGACCGAATCGTATTTGACGAGCGGGATGAAAAAGAAGTGGACGCAGCTGTAGCGGCGGCAGACGCTGAGGGACGCCATTTCCCCGCAGGCGGGACAGGCCGCGGCGGAAACCTGTCCGGCGGGTACTACTTTGCTGTTCGCGCCGAATATACCTAGAAAGAACATCTCTGTCACCTCCGGGAACCGTTGGTACCAGTGTATACTAAATGTTGAAAAAGTCAACCGGAAAAGACAGATATTTGCCCGGGACACTTGACCGAATTGGGCAAAACGTGTAAAATTATGTTGAGTTATCGTGTGGAAAGGAAAATCAGCATGAAAAAGACGTTAAGCGTTATACTGTCGGTATTTCTGCTGGTTGGCATGGCCGGCTGCGGAAGCCGGTCTGCCGGCGATGACATCGCGGGAGGCCGGGGGGACGCCGCGCAGGCGGTCACCCTGAGCAGGACGGAAACGACAAGCGTGTACGGCGTGGAAGCGCCGGGCAGCGACGAAAACATTCTCCTCGGCGCCGGGCTGCTGGCGGCGAACGCCCCGCGGGAGGGGCAGAAGATCTCCTCCGCCCCGCAGGGGGAGGTGCGCGCCGTATGGATGTCCTACCTGACGCTCGAGCCGATGGTGAAGGGCAAGACGAAGGCGCAGTTCACCGCCAACGTCGGCGCGGCCTTCAAGAAGGCGGCCGACTTCGGCTTCAACACCGTGTTCGTGCAGGTGCGGCCGTTCGGTGACGCGCTCTACGCGTCCGACTTTTTCCCCTGGTCCCGCTACCTGACGGGCACCGAGGGACAGGACCCCGGCTACGACCCGCTGGAAATCATGTGCGCGCTGGCGGACGAAGAGGGGCTGCGCATCGAGGCGTGGCTCAACCCCTACCGCGTGCGGATCGGCGACCAGCCGATGTCGAGCGACAACCAGGCGAAAATCTGGCTCAGCCAGGGCAGCGACGCGGCGCTCGAATGGAACGGCGGCGTCTACTACAATCCCGGCAGCCCCGCCGCGCGCAAGCTCATTGTGAACGGCGTGCGGGAGATCGTGCAGAACTATGATGTGGACGGCGTCCACTTTGACGACTACTTCTATCCGACGACCGATTTTGCCTTCGACAGCGCGACTTACCGCGCCTCGGGCTCGAACCTCTCCCAGGCCGACTGGCGGCGGGAAAACGTGGATATCCTCATCCGGGAGGTCTACGCGGCGATCAAGGAATCGAAGCCCGCCTGCCTCTTCGGCATCAGCCCGCAGGGCAACGTCAAGACCAACTATGAAAGCCAGTTCGCGGACGCGTCCGTCTGGCTCTCCAACCCCGGCTATGTCGACTACATCTGCCCGCAGGTCTACTACGGCTACGACAACGCGACCTGTCCCTACGCCGAGACGGTGAAGAAGTGGGCGGACATGATCAAGGTGGACGGCATCAAGCTCTATGTGGGCATCGGGGCCTACAAGATCGGCACCGAGGACACGTGGGCGGGCGCGGGCCGCGACGAGTGGCTCGGAACCACCGACCTGCTCGCCCGGATGGTGACGACCGCGCGGGACGCGAAGCATTACGGCGGCGTGGCCTTCTACAGCTATGAATCCCTCTTCGTTTCGCCGGGCAGGCAGATGCAGGCGGAGGAACGGAACCTCAAAAAGATTTTCTGACAGCCGTTGACGCGGGGCGGGTTCTCGGACCCGCCCCATACGGTATCCGGACAGGCCCCGCCGGGGCGGTCCGCGCGGGGAGGAAACCAGCTTGCCAAGAAACGGCCCCAACCGCAAAAAACTCGCCCTCGCCCTGTCGGCGGCGTTCATCCTGATGACGCTGCTGATGGGGGCTTTGGCGTTTCTCGGCGGGGATTTGATCGGCGGGGACGGGGCGGAAAGCCCGGACGCCGCCGTCATGGCTTCCGCGGACGGGGAACCGGAGTCCTCCGACGGGGAAGAGCCACGGGACGCGGACAGTCCGGAGGAGTCCTCCGGGTCCGGGGAGGAACCGGAGGAGGAGCCCGAGCCCGAACCGGTCTACTTTAACGTCCCGGACGAGCTGCGGGCGGTGATGATCTCGGCGGGGACCGACTACCTGACGACCGACGCGCCGCTCTCGGCGGCGGAGCTGGGCGGCCAGCTCGACCGGGCGCTCGCGGCCGCGCAGGAGCTGACGATGAATTCGATCATCATCGACACGAAGTACCGCGACGCCGTCCTCTTTACGAGCGACACGCTCGAGGCGGCGCCGCTTGAAATCGACGTGACCAGCTATCTCGCGGACAAGGCCCGCGAGATGGGCTTCTACGTCTACGCGACCTACGACGTGTCCGATCTCGCGGGCGACGACGGCAAATACCTGCGCGCCGCGAACGCGGACGGGAGGACGCTCGACAGCGTGCGGGAGAACATCGGCTCCTTTGCGGAAACGTACAAGCTGGACGGCATCCTGCTCGACGGGTACGAAAACCCCGCCGACGGGCAAAGCTACGCCCAGTACCTCGAAAACGGCGGCGGCGTTGGCTATCAGAATTACCTGCGGCAGGTGCCGTCGGCGCTCGTGAGCGCGGCGGCCTCCGCCGTGCGGGAGCGCGCGCCCGGCACCCAGGTGGGACTGCTGGCGGACGCCGTGTGGGAGAACGCCGCGGAAAACCCCGGCGGCACCGACACCAAGGCGGAGCGGACCGCGCTCGGCTACGGCAACGCGGACACGAAAGCGATGGTCGAGAGCGGGCTCTTCGACTTCGTGATGGTCAAAAACTACGGCTCCACCAACGAGGAGACGGCGCGGTTCGGCGTCGTGGCCGAGTGGTGGAAGCAGGTGGCGCGCGGCGCCGACACCACCCTTTACATGATGCACGCGGCCGACCGCGTGGGCACCCAGTCGATCGGCTGGACGGTCTACGAGCAGCTCACCAAGCAGGTCATCGACCTGCAGGAGCTGGGCGGCGTGTCGGGCAACGCGTTCAACTCCCTGGCGGCGCTCTCCGCCAACCCCGGCAACAGCACGACCACCCTCGTGCAGTACCTCAACAACGAGATCAACGAGCAGTGGGTGCTCACCCAGCTCGCCATCACCACCCCGCAGCAGATGACCTTCACGACCAAGGAGCAGTCGGTCACCTTCCAGGGCGCGTCCGACCCGCAGGCGGAGGTCACGATGAACGGGGAGACGATCCCCACCAACGAGAGCGGCTACTTCGCCATCCGCGAGGACCTGACGCCAGGGCTCAATACCTTCACCTTTGTGCACAAGGGCAAGACCCTCACCTACAGCATCACGCGGCAGGTGCAGGTCATCAAGGAGGTCACCCCGACCGGCAAGCTGGCGGTCGACGGCGGCATGGAGGTCACCGTCTCGGTGCTCGCCTACGAGGACGCCAAGGTGAGCGCGAGCGTCGGCGGGCAGACGATCACCCTCTCCCAGACGGAGGACGAAACCGACGAGGCGGACTCGCTGTCCGGCTACAAGCGGTTCACCGGCGTGTTCACCGCGCCGAGCGCCTCCGCCTCCGCCACCACGATGGGCAACATCACCTTTACCGCCACCGCGCAGGGGGAGACCCAGTCGGTGGAGGGCGCGCTCGTCACCGTCAACAAGCGGGCGGTCATGGGCGAGGGGTCGGTCGTCTACGTCGTCGCCGACCAGGCGGAGACCTTCCCCATCAATACCCTCAACGACAACTCCAGCCCGGGCTATTTCCCGCTGCCCAAGGGCACGGTGGACAAGACCTACGGGGACGAGATCGTCTACAAGAACGGCAGCGTCACCAAGACCTACTGGAAGCTTGAATCGGGCGTGCGCGTCTATTCGGACGACATCAAGGCATCGGGCGGCTCGATGCCCGACCAGAACGTCATCAGCGGCATGTCGGTCAAATCGTCGGGCGCCTACACGAGCGTCTCGTTGGAGATGGATCAGAAGGTGCCCTACAAGGTCGCCTACGACGGCTCGCAGATCATCTTCAAGTTCGACTACACCGCCCGCACCCCCGATTCCGACTCGATCAAGTCCAACGCGCTCTTCAAGTCGGCCAAATGGGAGGGCTCCAACCTCAACCTCACCCTCAAGAAGGCGGGCGGCTTCCTTGGCTACAAGGCGTACTACGAGGGCAACAGCCTCGTTTTGCGCTTCAACAATTCCCCCGGCTCCCTCTCGGGGGCGCGGATCGTGGTCGACCCCGGGCACGGCGGAAACGACCCGGGAAACCTCGGCTTCTACCCCGGCAAGGACGAGGCGGACATCAACCTCGCGGTGGCCAAAAAGCTCGTCAGCGACCTCAAGAGCCAGGGCGCGACGGTGCTGATGGCCGAGCCCGGCTCGACGATGGCCACCCGCATGGCGGCGGCCCGCGCCTTCAACGCGCAGGTGCTCGTCAGCGTCCACAGCAACTCCGCCCCCAACGTCAAGGCGACCGGCACCGAGGTCTACTACTTCTATCCCTTCTCCAAGCAGCTCGCGGCGAACATCTCCGCCAACGTCTCCAAGGCGCTCGGCTCGGACAACCGCGGCGCCAAGGCGGGGCTCTACTACATGACCCGCGAGAGCCAGTTCGCCTGCGTGCTCGCCGAGCTGGGCTTCATGTCCAACGAGGGGGAATATACCAAGCTGATCAACTCGAAATACCAGAGCCGCATGGCCGAGGCGATCGCCAACGGCATCAGTGCCTATCTCGGCGGCGCCAGCTCGGGGAGCTATTCCTCCGGCGGCGACGATGAGGACGAGGACGACGATGACGATGAGGACGGCGGGAACCTCCGCCTCAACGAGACGGAGCTCGACCTCGAGGTGGGCGACACCTTCCCGCTCAAGGTGAGCGGCGCGGGCGGCGCGGACGTCTCGTGGGAGACGGACGACAAGTCGGTCGCGACGGTCAATTCCTCCGGCAAGGTGGTCGCCAAGGGGGAGGGCAAAACCCGCATCACCGCCTACACCGACGACGACGAGGCGCGCTGTACCGTCTATGTCGGCGGGGGAAGCGGCGGCGACGGCGGCGACGTGACGAAGATCGTCGTCGAGGCGGATGAGGAGGAGATCGAGGTGGGGACCCGCACGACGCTTTCGGTGCGGGTGTCGCCCTCCGACGCGGACGACGACCGGGTCAAGTGGGTGACCGATGACGACGACATCGTCGAGCTCTCCAACCTCACGTCCTCCTCCTGCAAGGTGGAGGGCCTGCGGGACGGCACCGCCACGATCACCGCCATCGCGCGGGACGGCAGCGGGGTGCGCGGCTCGATCGACATCGTGGTGGGCACCGGCAAATATAAGCAGACCGGCAAGGACACGAGCAGTACCGCGCCCAAGAAGGGGGTCAAGGTCGAGGCGATCTCGATCGACGGGCCGTCGACCCTCTACGTGGGGGACGGGCGCTCGGTCTACACCGGCACGGTGTCGCCCGCCAACGCGGAGGACCCCGGCATCAAGTGGTCGGTGACCGACCGCGACATCCTCGAGCTCTATAACACCGACGACGAGAACGTCGTCAAGGTGGAGGGCCTCAAGGCGGGCACCGCCTACCTCGTGGGCGAGCCCTACGACAAGAGCAAGGTCGTCAAGAAGTTCAAGATCACCGTCAAAAAATGAGCATGCACAGATATAACAAACCTTCGCGTGCATTTTGCGAAGGTTTGTTATGTTTTTTCTGTTGCATGGGCGGGCGGATGCTGGTATAATAGAACGAGTGATAAAAAATTATTATTTTCTGGGAGATTTGATAAAAAATTAACTCTTTCAAAATGTGCTGTGCGTTGGCGCGCGGCCTGAAATAGGAGTGAGCGTATGTACAAGATTGTCAAGAAGCGGGCGCTGAACGACACGGTGACGCTGATGGAGATCGAGGCCCCGCACATCGCCAAAAAGGCGAAGGCGGGCCAGTTCATCATCTTCCGCGTCGACGAGCGGGGGGAGCGGGTGCCGCTGACCATCGCGGACTATGACCGCGAAAAGGGCACCGTGACGATCATCTTTCAGATCGTCGGCGCCTCCACCAAGCTGCTGAACACCCTCGGGGAGGGCGACAGCCTGCTCGACTTCGTCGGGCCGCTCGGCCAGCCGACCCATGTGGGTCCGGAAGTCAAACGGGTGTGCGTGATCGGCGGCGGCGTGGGCACCGCGATCGCCTATCCGCAGGCCAAGGCGCTGCACGCGGCGGGGCTGGAGGTGGATATGATCGCGGGCTTCCGCTCGAAGGAGATCGTCATCCTCGAGGAGGAGATGAAGGCGGTCACCGACCATCTCTACCTCATGACCGACGACGGCAGCTACGGCGAGAAGGGGCTCGTCACCCAGAAGCTCGAGGAGCTCATCAAGGCGGGGAACCCGTACGACCTGGTCATCGCGATCGGACCGGTGATCATGATGAAGTTCGTCGCCGCCGCGACGAAGCCCTACGGCATCAAGACGCTCGTCTCCCTCAACCCGATCATGGTCGACGGTACCGGCATGTGCGGCGGCTGCCGCGTCAGGGTCGGCGGGCAGACGAAATTCGCCTGCGTGGACGGCCCGGACTTCGACGGCCACGAGGTCGATTTCGACGAACTGATGAAGCGCAACAGCTTTTATAAGGAGCGCGAGATGGCCGACCGGGAGGACCCGGCGCACATCTGCCGCCTGACGGGAGGGAAACGCCATGCCTAACATGTCCTTAAAGAAGAACCCCATGCCGGAGCAGGCCCCCGACGTGCGCAACAAGAACTTTGAAGAGGTCGCGCTCGGCTATACCGCCGAGATGGCGGTGGACGAGGCGAAGCGCTGCCTCCACTGCAAAAACAGGCCGTGCGTCGCGGGCTGCCCGGTCAACGTACGGATTCCGGAGTTCATCGCGAAGGTGGCGGAGGGGGATTTTGCCGGCGCTTACCAGGAGATCGCCCTGACCAATTCGCTGCCCGCCGTCTGCGGGCGGGTGTGCCCGCAGGAGAACCAGTGCGAGGGCAAGTGCGTGCGCGGCGTCAAGGGGGAGCCGGTGGGCATCGGCCGCCTCGAGCGGTTCGTGGCCGACTGGTGGATGGAAAACGGCTCGGAGGAGCTTACCCGCCCCGCCTCCAACGGGCACCGGGTCGCAGTGGTCGGCGCCGGCCCGGCGGGGCTTACCTGCGCGGGCGACCTCGCCAGGATGGGGTATGAGGTCACCGTCTTCGAGGCGCTCCAGACGGCGGGCGGCGTGCTCGTCTACGGCATCCCGCAGTTCCGCCTCCCCAAGGAGATCGTCGCCCGCGAGGTGGGCGCGCTTGAAAGGCTCGGCGTGGAGATGAAGCCCGATATGGTCATCGGCAAGGTCGATTCGGTCGACGAGCTCTTCGAGCAGGGCTTTGAAGCGGTCTTTATCGGTTCGGGCGCGGGGCTCCCGAGCTTTATGAACATCCCCGGCGAAAACCTGCTGGGGGTCTATTCCGCCAACGAGTACCTCACCCGCATCAACCTCATGAAGGCCTATCGCGAGGGGTACGACACCCCGATCGCCAGGAGCCGCAGGGTCGCCGTCGTGGGCGGCGGCAACGTGGCGATGGACGCGGCCCGCTGCGCCAAGCGGATGGGCGCGGAAGAGGTGTATATCGTCTACCGCCGCAGCGAGGTCGAGCTCCCGGCGCGCGCCGAGGAGGTCCACCACGCCAAGGAGGAGGGGATCCTCTTCCAGCTCCTCCGGAATCCCGTGCAGATCCTCGGGGACGAAAACGGCCGCGTCAAGGCGATCGAGTGCGTCGAGATGGAGCTGGGCGAGCCGGACGCGTCGGGCCGCCGCCGCCCGATCGAAAAGCAGGGCAGCAACTTCACGATCGACGTGGACACGGTGATCATGGCGATCGGCACGAGCCCCAACCCGCTCATCCGGTCGACGACCACCGGGCTGGAGGCCAACAGAAAGGGCTGCCTCGTGGCGGACGAACGCGGCGCGACGACCAAACCGGGCGTGTTCGCGGGCGGCGACGCGGTGACGGGCGCGGCCACGGTCATCCTCGCGATGGGCGCGGGCAAGACCGCCGCCCAGTCGATCGACGAGTACATCAAATCCAAATAACCAGATTTCCATGAGCGGTTTGTCCGGCGGACAAACCGCTCATTTTTTTGCGCCCGCCCGCATAGACTTGTCTTAGAAGGACAGCAAAGGAGCGGGATGGCATCATGATCGACCAGAGGATACGCCGGTATCCGCCGCGCGCGGGGATGCGCAGGCGGCGGGAGAGGGACCCCTATCTCTTCACGGTGATCGTGCAGATCGTCCTGTGTGCGGCGCTGCTGCTCGGCTGCCTGGGGCTGCGGAGGTTCCAGCCGGGGGCCGCGCGGGGAATGGCGGAGCTCTTTGACGGGCTGCTGACCGCCGACCGGGTGGAGATCCCGAGCGGGACGGGGGTGGCGGCGGTCTCCGCGCGGGCGCGGGAAGCGGCGGATC
>NZ_DBMDHH010000055.1:0-17077 GCF_057433415.1 Anaerotruncus sp.
TGCAGCAGGAGCAGGTCCCCCGGGCCGAAATCCGCGAGCACCCCGTCCGCGTATTCCCGCGTGATCGCGCGGTTCGCGCCGGGATAGAGCACGATGCTGTTCTGTCCCTTCGCGCTCACCTGGATGATCGCGTTGCCGGTGCGGGTTCCGGCGGTGCGCACGCGGCTCACATCCACGCCCGCCTCCCGGCAGACGTCGAGCAGCATGCCGCCGTCTTCTCCCACCATACCCGCGTGGCAGACCTCGGCGCCCGCGCGCGCGAGCGCCACCGACTGGTTGAGGCCCTTGCCGCCCGGGAAGACCTCGAGCCCCCGGGAGGTGATCGTCTCACCGGGCGCGACGATGTGGTCGAGGGAATAGACGTAGTCGATGTTGAGGGAGCCGAAGTTCAATACGCGCATCGCGGGGCCCCCCTCAGTATTCGAGCGCGACCGGCCCGCCGCTCACCGGCAGCCAGTCGGCGGGGCGCTCCCCCGCCTTCGCGAGGTAGTAGTAGCCGGCGGGCTTTCCGAGCCCGCGGCAGGCGTCGTGCCAGACCTCCCGCGCCATGACGGCCGCCTCCCCGGGGGAGAGCAGCACTGCGCGCACGTCCTCCGCGCGCGGCGGCTCGCCGCCGTGCGGCAGCGCCACGCAGAGGATGACCGGCTCCGCCATGCAGAAGATCGCCTCCTCGGTGTGGGCGTGCTTCTCCATCGAGCGCACCTCGCAGGGCGCGGCCCCGCCGATCGTGTAGCCCAGATGGCCGGGCGTGTCGATGAGGGGGGCTTTGGTCATGTGGTCCTCATAGGCGTCGGTCTTGGTGTGGGACACCCGTTCGGCGTCCTCCTTCAAATTGTAGTAGGTCCCGTAGGGGGTAAAGTCGAACTCCCCGATGGGGATCGCCTTGATGGTCATCCTATCCAACCCTTTCCGGCCGTCAGACGGCGTTTTTCTTGAGCTGATCGAGGTTCGTCAGGCACATCACCACGACGGTGGCGATATAGGGGGTCATCAGCACGAGCTGCGAGGGGATGTTGAAGCTCTGGAGGCCGACCGACACCGCGTCCGCGAACGCGAAAATCAGGCAGGCGAAGAACGCCTTGAAGGGGTCGCCCTTGCCGATGCGCGCGGCCGAGACCGCGAGGAAGCCCTTGCCGGCGGACATGTTCTCGGTGAACATCGAGATGCCGCTCAGCGGCAGGCAGGCCCCCGCCGCGCCCGCGAGCACGCCGGTGATGATCAGCGAGGCCCATTTGTACTTGGTCACCGAGACGCCCGCGCTCTGGATCGCCTTTTCGTTGAGGCCGACGCCCCGCAGGCGCAGACCGAAACGGGTCTTGTACATGACGATCTGCGAGACGATTACGACGGCGAAGGCCGCGTAAACGAGGATGTTGTGGTTGTTGAGCAGCTCGCCCACAAAGGGGATCCTGCCCAGCAGCGGGATGTCGATGCTGCCGAAGCTCTTGATGCGCGGGTCCATGATCGAGCCGCGGATGTGGAAGATGTTGAAGAGGAGCAGCGAGGTGAGCCCCCATGCGCTCAGGTTCATCGCGATGCCGACGACGATGGGGTCGGACTTGAAGTGCAGCACGAAGGTGCCGAAGATCGCGGACATCACGACGCCGCTGGCCATGCCGAAGAGCAGCCCCATGAACGCGTTCTCGAAGAGGTAGCTGCCCCAGGTGGCGAAGAAGGCGCTCGTGAGCACGTAGCTTTCCAGCCCGATGTTGAAGATTTTCGCCTTGTGGCCGAAGACGCTGCCCATCGTGGCCAGCGCGAGTGGCGCGGACAGGCGGACGGTCGCCGCCAGCGTGGAGGTGCTCAGCAGAATTCCCAGCATCTCACTGCACCCCGCTTTCCTGTTTGCGCAGCATGCGCAGTTGTTTCTGGTCGCAGAACCACTTGTAGAGCGCCTCGTAGTCGATCGCGACAAGCAGCACGAAGAGCGCCTGGAGCACCGAAATCACCAGCCGGTTGGTCTCGGTGACGCGTTCCATGTGGAAGGAGCCGCTCTTGAGCGCACCCCAGATGAACGAGATGAAGATGACCGCGATGGGGTTGTTCTTGGCGATCGAGGCGATCATGACGCCGTCCCAGCCGAGGTTGGTGGCGAAGCCGGGGCGGAACTTGCCGAACGTGCCCATCATTTCGGTGCCGCCGCACATGCCCGCGATGAACCCGCTGAGCAGGAAGATCGTCAGGAAGGTGCTCTTGTAGTTGACGCCGCCGAACTTGGAGAACTTGAGGTTCTCGCCGACCATCTTGAGCTCGTACCCCTTGACGGTGTACTTGTAGAGCAGGTGCACCAGGATCGCGATGCCGATGGCGATGAAGATCGCCGTCGTCGCGCTCGTGCGCGGCAGGAGCACCGACAGGCGGGCGGTCGGCTGCATGTCCGGGGTGGCGATCGCGTCGGCCAGCTCGGACGCGTCGAAGCCCATGTACTTGAAGGTCAGGTACTCGGTGAAGAGCAGCGCCGCGTAGTTGAGCATCAGGGTGCTGATCAGCTCGTTGACGTCGAGCAGCAGCTTGAGGATGGCGGGGATGAAGGAGAAGATCATGCCGCTGAGCCCCGCCACCAGCAGGCAGACGACGATATGTACCCCGCGGGGCATGAGCAGCTGGTAGCCGACGACCGCCGAGACGAACGCGCCGAAATACATCTGCCCCTCGATGCCCACGTTCCAGATGCCCGATTTGAAGGCGATGACGGCGGAGATGCCGGTGATGATGCTCGGGGTGGCCCAGCGGATCGTGGTGCCGATCGCGCTGACGCTGCCGAACGCGCCCACGCCGAGCGCCTTGAACGCCTCCGCCGGGCTGTTGCCCTGGGAAAGGATGATGATCGATCCGATGATCATGACCAGCAGCGCGGCGACGAGATATTTGAGGACGGTGAGCTTTCCGTTCGTGGAAAGCCTGAGGTTAAGCTTCATCCCTTTTCCCTCCCAACATGTACATGCCGACCGTCTGCTCGTCCAGCTCGTCGGTATTCCGCAGGTTTCCGGTGATCTCGCCGTTATACATGACGAGGATGCGGTCGGAAAGCTCCATGACCTCGCCGAGCTCGTGGCTCACGAGCAGGACCGAGACGCCCGCCTCCGCGATCTGGATGATCTTCTGCCAGATAAACTCGATCGCGCCCACGTCGATGCCGCGGGTGGGGTCCTCGACGACCAGCAGGTCGTTCTCCTGGCAGAACTCCCGCCCGACGACCACCTTCTGGATGTTTCCGCCAGAGAGGGTGCCGATCTGTGTGTAGACGCTTTCGGCCTTGACTGAGAAGTCCTCGACGACCTGTTTGGAGAACCCTTCGGCCTCCTTTTTGTTGACGAGCAGCGGGTTTTTGAACTTGTGGGCCACATGGTAGCCCATGATGCAGTTTTCCAGGATGCTCGAATCCCGGGCGCAGCCGGTGCCGAGGCGGTCCTGCGGGACGTAGCCGATCCGGTCGACCCGGTGGCCGCGCGGGGAGAGGTGGGTGATGTTCTCCCCCTTGTAGCGGATCTCGCCCGATTCGGGCCTGCGCAGCCCGAAGAGGCTTTCGATCAGCTCTCCCTGCCCCGAGCCCGCGACGCCCGCGACGCCGACGATCTCGCCCTTTTTCACCGAGAAGCTGACGTTCTTGACCTTGACGACGCCGTCGTCGCTCTTGACGGTCAAATCCTTCACGGCCAGCAGGTCCTCGCCGATCTCCTTTTCCTGCTTCTGGGTGTTGAAAAGCACCTCGCGCCCGACCATCAGGCTTGCGAGCAGCTGCTCGCTGGCCTCGGCGGGGGTCAGGTTGCCGGTGACGCGGCCGTTTTTGAGCACCGTAATATAGTCAGAGATCTCCATTACCTCTTTGAGCTTGTGGGTAATCAGGATCACAGTTTTTCCGTGTTCAGTCAGATAGCGGATCGCATCGAACAGGCCCTCGATCCCCTGCGGGGTGAGCACCGCGGTCGGCTCGTCGAGGATGATGATGTCCGCGCCCTTGTAGAGGACCTTCACGATCTCCACCTGCTGGAGAAGCGAAACAGGCAGGTCCTGCGCCTTTTCGTCCAGCGGGATGGAAAACTTGTACTTGTCGCAGATCTCCTGGATATCCTTCCTCGCCTTTTTCCTGTCCAGGAAATATCCCATGCGGGTGGTCTCAAAGCCCATCATGAGGTTTTCCAGCACCGTAAGCTCGGGATAGAGCATGAATTCCTGGTGGACCATGCCGATCCCGCATTTCGCCGCGTCGTTGGGGTTGCGGAACACGACCTTTTTGCCGTTGACGAACACCTCGCCCTTGCTCGGCTTATAGATGCCCGCGATCATGTTCATCAGCGTCGACTTGCCCGCGCCGTTCTCGCCGATGATCGAATGCACCGACGCGCGCTTCACCGTCATGTTGATGTCCTCGTTCGCGACGAGCGAGCCGAAGTATTTGCACATCCCCTTGACTTCCAGAATGACGTCTTCCATAATTGCCTCCATCCTGAGCGGAACCATTCCGTCCGTTGGATTATTCGGCGGGCGGCAGGAGCCTTCCTGCCGCCCACCGGAGCGTTCGGGGGTTATTTTACAACGTTTTCGTCCTCAGTGACCTGGATGGTGCCGTTCTTGATGCCCTCGACGATCTCGAGCACGCCGTCCTGCAGCTCCTTGGGGAGCTTGTCAAAGTCGCGCTGATCGTACATCGGGAGCCCCTGCGCCAGGCCGTAGGCCTTGTCGCCGCTCTCGTAGGTGCCGTCGAACACGCTCTTGCCTTCCACATAGAGGGCCTCGTCGAACGGCTTGAGGGCGGACCAGAAGACGCACGGATCGACGTCGCCCTGGTAGTCGTCGCTGCCGATGCACTTGATGCCCTGGTCGGCGCAGCCGGCGATGACGCCGAGGCCGCTGCGGGAGGCGGACTGGAAGATGAGGTCGACGCCGTTATTCTGGATCATCAGCTTGGCGACTTCCTGGCCCTTGACGGGGTCCTGGTCGTTGCCGACGTAGGCGACCTCGACGGGGATGTTCTCATCGACGTGGTGCACGCCGGCGATGAAGCCGTCGCGGTACCGGCGGCTGACGGGACGGTCCGCGTGGGCGATGAAGCCCACCTTCTTGGCCTCGGTGGTGTTCGCCGCGAGATAGCCCGCGATGAAGGAGGAGGCGTACGGGTCGACGGAGATCGAGCTGACGTTCGGCTCGTTCGTCTTCATGTAGACGTCCGCGAGGATGAACTTGGTGTCGGGATACTCGGGAGCCACCTTGACGGCCAGCTCGGACAGGTCGCCCCACATGCAGTAGACGGGGTTGGCGCCCAGCTCGGCCATCGCGCGGACCTGATCCTCATATTCCGCCTTGTCGAGCGTCTCAATGATCTTGAGCTCGGCCCCGGTCTCGGCGGACAGCTTCTCAAGGCCCTTCACGCACAGCGCGATGAACGGGTCGCCCACGGGGGACGGGATGAGCAGCGCGATCGGCTTGTCGCCGGTCGGGACGCTCGCTTCGGCCTGTGCGGCGGGCTCCTCGGCGGGGGCGGCGTCCTCGGAGGGCGCGGGGGCCGCTTCGGAAGCGGGGGCCTGGCTGGCCTGCGAGGGGGCGGGGGCGGTCGCGCAGCCCGCGAAGACGCCCGCTAAGAGCGCGAGGCAGAGAAGCAGAGAGATCGATCTTTTCATTTTTTCATAACTTCCTTTCTTCCTAGCTTATCGTTAAGAGGCTTCCTTTCCTCCTGGGTCCGTTATTCCTGCCAGTGCTTTAAGATCGCGTCGGTCGTCTTTTCCGAAAGGGAGGTGATGCTCTGGGTTTCCATCGTGCGCACGTAGGTGTCCAGCCGGTCCTCGAGCGGCTCGGTGAACTTTTTGTCGAGCGCCGCCGTCCCGAGCATCGCGCCGTAGGCGTGCCCGATCGGGCCGCCGGTGCAGTCGTTGTCCTGCCCGGACATCATCAGGATGCTCATCGCCTTTTGGTAGTCGTTGCCCGCGAAGTAGATCGCGATCACCTCGGAGGCCATGTTCGGGTAGCAGTGCACCCAGTTGTAGTGCTTGTATTTTTCCTCGCACAGCTCCCACGCCTCGCGGTAGGTCGCCGATTTCTCGCACGCCTCGAAGGCGAACTCGAGCACGGTGTAGAACTCGCTGTCCATCGGGATGGCGCGCATCGCCTTCTCCAGAACGGTGCGCATGTCGGTCTCGACGTAGGCCATCGAGACGAGCACCGCGTTGAAGACCTCCGCGAGGATGCCGTTGTTGTGGTGGGAGACCCGCCCGTCCTTCCAGGCGAGCTCGGCGGCCAGCCTGGGCCTGCCGGGGGCGAGCGCGCCGCAGATGGCCGCGCGCATCGCGGCGCCGATCATCTCGCGGTAGGGATTGACGAGGTAGCCGCTCTGCGGCGGATAGATGCCCGAGCGCATGTGGCGCAGGGCGACCTCCTCGGCCGTGTAGGCGAAGGGGATGAGCCCCACCCACTTGTCAGCGATGTCGTCGGAATCGATCGCGTAGCCCTTTTCACGGAACGCCTCGAGCAGCGCGAGCTCGAAGGTGATGTCGTCGTTGAGGGTCTCGGGGGGCTTGACGTAGCCGTCGATCTCCCCGAACACCTCCCACAGCCGGGAGGATTTGAAGCCCTCCACCGCCGTGCCGAGCGCCGAGCCGATGATCTCGCCCAGCCAGCCCGCGTGCACCCGGTCGAAGAGCTCCTCCCGGCCGGGAAGCCGGTAATCGGGATATTCGCAGAGCTGCGCGTTTTGCAGGTACTGCTCAAAGCTCTCGTAGACCACGCAGGACCAGTAGGGGTGCCCCGCGATCTTGGGGGCCTCGGCGAGCGCCTTGAACACCCGCGCGTTGAGGACCTGCAGGTCGATGAGGCGGTCCTCCCGGATTGCGTCGAACGCCAGCGGGATGAGCTTGTCCGCCTCGGTGACGTCGTAGCCCATGTTCGCCATGCTGCTGATCGCGCCGAGCATCTTGGAGTAGGGCGCCTTCGACTCGGGCAGGGGCTTGGTCCACGCGCCCTTGCCGCTCTCGAGCATCTGGCGCGCCTCCTCGAGGAACTTGCCCTCCAAAAGGTTGTCCCACTGGATGAGGTCGGTGCGGTCCTTCACCGGCACCGCGCCGCTGAACATTTCATAATCCCATTCCCACGCTTGTTTCATGCGGTAACACTCCTATCTGTAAAATTATGACATGGTCAAAAAATAGGGCTTGTATTATAATGGTCCTGATACTTTCAGGCTGGTACGATCAGGTTTTTTTGCGTTTGCCGCCTGCACTGTTTTGGAAGGAGGACGCCCCATGTCCATCTCCTGCGCGGACCTCAAGGGCCTCAGGCACTTCAGGCAGATCCGGCTGGTCGCCGGTGAAAAGGGGCTCTACCGGCAGATCTCCTGGCCGTTCATCTGCACCACCTCGACCATCTCCCAGTGGCTGCACGGCGGGGAGCTGATCTTCATTTCGGGCGCGGGTCTCGACTGCGGGGAGGAGAGCCTGCTCTCCCTCATGCGTGAATCGGTCTCCAAGGGGCTGGCCGGCATGGTCATGCTCACCGGGGAACGCTACATCCCCGAAATCCCCCCGTCGCTGGTCGAGCTGGCCGACGCGTCCTGCTTCCCGCTCTTCGAGATGCCCTGGGACGTCAAGCTGATCGACGTGACGCAGGAGATCTCCGAAAACATTATGTACCGCAAGGAGCAGGCGAAGAAGGGGCAGCGGTTCCTGGAGCAGCTGCTCTTTTCCGCGGACGACAGCCGCACCTTCGAGGAGCTTTCCGGGCTGTTCGGGATCCCCCAGCGCGCCTTCCGCTTCATCGCGGTGGCGGAGATCCAGGCCGGGGACCCGGCGGCCGCCGCCCTGGACACCATCAAGAGCGACCTCTCCCACACCCTCAAATCGTGCGGCGAGGGGGAGGGGCGCAGCGTCCTGGCGATGGGGTACCTCAACACGGTCGTCTGCCTCGCGCTCGGCAAGACCGAACGGGACGCCGACGCGCTCGACAAATGCCTCACCGAGACGTTCGGCGTGCTCTCCAAGCGCTATCCCCACGCGCCGCTGCGCCTGGGCTTCGGACGGGTGTGCCAGAAGGGCTGCCCCATCCGGACGAGCTACTCGGAGGCCAAAAAGGCGCTGGCCACGATGGCCAAGGGGATCAGCCGGGAACAGGTGCTGCACTATTCCGAGCTCGGCATCTTCCGGCTCTTCTTTGAAATCGAGAACCCCGAGGAGATCCGGAAGTACTCCCGGGAGAACCTCGGGCCGCTGCTCGAGGCGGACCAGAAGAACGGCTCCGACCTCGTGGGCACGCTGCGCAGCTACCTCTACAACAACTGCAACCTGCTGCGGACCTCCCAGGCGCTCTATATCCACCGCAACACCCTCATCTACCGCCTCAATACGATCAAGGGGCTGCTTGCCAAGGATTTAGACGATGCGTTTGTCCGGCACGAACTCTTCAACAGCATCCTTGCCGCGGAATTCATCGAAAAATAGCGGCTCCTCCCGCAAAAAGCCCCGGTCGGTTTCGACCTGCTCGAACCGCCGGAAGAGGAATTCTCCCCCGCGCACCGAGCAGGCGACGCTCGCGCGTTCGCAGACCGCGTCAAACTCGTCGGCGGCGTTGAGCACGATAAAGTTGGCGTCCCTGCCCGGCGCGATGCCGTAGGCGTCCTGGATGTGCAGCGTCTTCGCGCCGTTCACCGTGATCAGGTCGAGCGCGCCGTAGATCTGCTCGATGCTCGTGAGCTGGCAGGCGTGCAGGCCGGCGTCGAGGATGTTCATGAGGTTCCCCGAACCGAGCGGATACCACGGGTCGGAGATCGAATCCTGCGCGAAGCAGACGTTGAGTCCCTCGGCGAGCAGCTCGGGCACGCGGGTCACGCCGCGGCGCTTGGGGTAGCTGTCACACCGGCCCTGAAGATGCATGTTCTCGGTCGGGCAGGAGATGAAGTTGAGCTTCGCGAGCTTGAGCAGCTTAAAGAGCTTGGCGGTGTAGGCGTTGTTGTAGGAGGCCATCGCGCAGGTGTGGCTGGCGGTGGTCAGTTCGCCGATGCCGCCGAGGTAGGCCTGCGCGGCCAGCTCCTCGAGGAAGCGGGACTGCTCGTCGTCCGTCTCGTCGCAGTGGATGTCCACGAGCTTTCCGTATTTGATCGCAAGCTCGACCGCCCTTTTGACCGAGCGCAGCCCGAACTCGCGGGTGAATTCAAAGTGCGGGATCGCGCCGACGACGTCGGCGCCCATTTTAAGCGCCTCCTCCACGAGCCGGTCGCCGCCCGGGAAGGAGTACATCCCCTCCTGCGGGAAGGCGATGATCTGCATGGTGACGAGGTCGGAGACCTCCTCGCGCAGCTCCAGCATCGCCTTCAGGCCGGTGAGGTTGGGGTCGGTCACGTCCACATGGGTGCGGACGTATTGGATGCCGCTCAGGATCTGCTTGCGCAGGGCGATGCGGGCGCGGCGCTTGATCTCCTCCCCGGACATGCCGCCCTTTGTCTCCGACCAGCGCTGGATGCCCTCGAAGAGGGTCCCGCTGTGGTTTTTCGCGCCGGGTTCGCGCGCCGTATATACATAATCCAGATGGATGTGCGGTTCCACATAGGGCGGAAGCGTCAGCTTCCCGCCGAGGTCCACCCGCTCGGCCTCCGGATACCGGGCGCCCAGGCCGGGAGCGATCTCCGAAAAGGCGCCGTCCTCCACCAAAAGGTCGGTGACGCCGGCGGCGCCCTTGAGCTTCGCGTTTAGAAATAAGGTTCTCTTCATGTCCCGAAATCCCCTTTGATCCAGGCGGGCCGGTGGCCGCCGTGTTCTCTGTTAAAAAGCATAGCACAGCGAAACGGCTTCGTCATTGTACCCTGCGTACAAGCATTTGGCGAGCTTTCGGACTTTTTGTACATTGTAGCCACAATCCTTTTCCCTTATCATTTGATTATGTGATGAACATCCAAAAGGAGGGCGCTGTATGTTTGAAGAAGTCAAGATGGAACGGATGACCTGGCGGGAATTTGAGGCGAAAAAGGACCGGGTCCTCATCCTCCCGGTCGGCGCGACCGAACAGCACGGGCCGCACCTGCCGCTCTGCGTGGACGCGGTGCTCGCCGAGCAGTTCGCCTGCCGGCTCGCCCAGGCGGTCAGCGGCGTGGTCGCCCCCACCCTCTCCTACGGCTATAAATCGAAGCCCCTGAGCGGCGGCGGGCCCCTCTTTCCCGGCACGATCGACCTGAACGGCGCGACGCTCCAGCAGCTCGCCTCCGACCTGTTCGACGAGTTCGTGCGGGACGGTTTCACCAAAATCTTCATTATGAACGCGCACTTTGAAAACGACCCCTTCCTCATCGAGGCGATGGACCTGTGCAGCGCCCGTTATGGGGACCGCGTCACCCTCCTGCTCTCCAACTGGTGGGACCCCATGCCCGAGGAACTGATCGGCCGCCTCTTCGACGAGGTGCCCTTCCCCGGTTGGGCGTTCGAGCACGCGGCGATCACCGAGACCTCCCTCATGCTCTACTTCGCGCCCGAGCTTGTGCGGGAGGAGCTCATCGTCGATTCAAAGGGCGCCGCGCCCTGCCCCTACTTCAAATACCCCATCGATAAAGACGCCATTCCCTCCACCGGGGTCCTCGCGACCGCGCGTTCCTCCTCGGCGGAAAAGGGGCGGCTGATCGTCGAGGCGGTTCTCCCACGCCTCGTCGAGATCGTCGGTACGGCCTTCCCAGGCTGACAAAAACAGGGCGGCGGGTCCGTATGGACCCGCCGCCCTGTTTTTGCGCCGACCGGAATCGGACCGGTAAATGTTGGTTTTGCAGATTTTTTGCTTTCCACGCCGCGGATGCGCAAAAACCCCCGCTGCTTTCGCAGCGGGGGTTTTGTCCTTTGGAGGCGCCGACCGGAATCGGACCGGTGAATGAAGGTTTTGCAGACCTCTGCCTTACCGCTTGGCTACGGCGCCGCTATCATATACCGCAGTATATGAAAAAAGAGGCGCGAAGTTTCCATTCCCGACCTCTTTTTGTTGGAGCGGGTTACGAGGCTCGAACTCGCTACCTCCACCTTGGCAAGGTGGCGCTCTGCCAAATGAGCTAAACCCGCGTTTGGTGCCTTCGGTCGGAATCGAACCAACGACACGAGGATTTTCAGTCCTCTGCTCTACCAACTGAGCTACAAAGGCAAACTGGCGACCCGGATGGGGCTCGAACCCACGACCTCTAGCGTGACAGGCTAGCGTTCTAACCAACTGAACTACCGGGCCATCTGCGCCGGTCTTGTCGAACAGCGCGATATTTATTATAATCGTTCCCACCGTTTTTGTCAATAGGATTCGGGGAAGAATCTTGAAAAAAGAACGGAGGAAAAAACCAGACGCGGGCGGGAGGAAATCCTCCCGCCTATGGTATTCCCTAATCGCCGAAGGAAATACCCAAACTGCGCGCTGTAAAAATCATCTGGTCGTTGACCGGGACGAATTTCGTCTTTCCGGCGACGTCGGACAGGCGGTTGTGGACGATCTCGTTGTTCTGCTGGGCGACGGTCACGCCGAAGATGCCGCGGCTGAAGAGCTCCGCGCCGTAAACGCCGAACTGGGAGGCGAGCACCCGGTCGTAGGCGGACGGCTCGCCGCCGCGGATGAAGTGCCCCGGCACGACCATGCGCGTCTCGGAGCCCGAGCTCTCCTCGATCTGCCGCACGATGCGCGCCGTCGCCGTCGTGATCCCCTCGGCGGCGCGTTTTTCGGCGCGCTCCTTCTTTTTCATTTTGGCCTCTTCGGCGTCGAACGCGCCCTCCGCGACCACCACGATCGAGAATCCCCGGCCGGACGCCGCCCGCCGCTCGATCGCCTTGACGACCTTTTTGATGTCGTAGGGGATCTCGGGGATGAGGATGACGTCCGCGCCGCCCGCCACGCCGGTGTAGAGGGTGAGCCAGCCCGCCTTGTTGCCCATGATCTCAATGACCATCACCCGTTTGTGGCTGCTCGCGGTGGTGTGGATGCGGTCGACCACCTCGGTGCCGATCCCCACGGCGGTATGGAATCCAAACGTCACGTCGGTGCCCCAGATGTCGTTGTCGATCGTCTTGGGCAGGCCGATGATGTTGAGCCCCTCCTCGGAGAGGAGATTGGCCGTCTTGTGGGTGCCGTTGCCGCCCAGAACGAAGAGGCAGTCGAGCTTCATCTTTTTGTAGTTGCCCTTCATCTCGGCGACCTTGTCCACGTCGTTCTCGACGATCTTCATGTTTTTATAGGGGGTGCGCGCCGTGCCGAGGATGGTGCCGCCGCGCGTCAGGATGCCGGAAAAATCCGACTGCTTCATCTCATGGTACTCGCCCTTGATCAGCCCCTTGAAGCCGTCGACCACGCCGACGATCTCCACGTCCGGCATCTTCTGGTAGAGCGCCTTGGCCACCCCGCGGATGGTCGCGTTCAGTCCCGGACAGTCACCGCCCGCCGTTAAAATTCCCACTCTTTTTGCCATTTCCTTTTCCTCCTTACGCAAAACCCGTCCGATTACCGAACCAGCAGCGCCCACACGAGCAGCCCGTATTCCGCCAGCGTGATCGCCGGGATTCCAACCACAAAATACCAGCGGCGCGTCTTGTGCCGGAAGAGATACATACCGGCCCACACGCCCCATCCCCCGCCGATCACGGCGAAGAAGAAGAGCGTTTTCTCGGGGATGCGCCACGCGCCGCGCTTCGCCTTCCACTTGTCGAGCCCGCAGGCCGCCAGTCCCGCCGCGTTGACCGCGAAAAGCGCCCACATCAAGACGGTTCCCATCCGCTCATCCTTTCATTCGGAATCTTCGCAAAATCAGTATACCACATCTTTCCGCCGATGGAAAGGCGCGCGGCAGAAGGGCGGGGAGCACGCTCCCCGCCCCTTTTACGGCTCAAAAATTCGCGCCGTTCCAGCCCCAGTTGGCCACCTCCTCATATTTGACGTAGATGTGGTCGGGCGCGATATCCAGTTCGTCGCGCAGGATGCCGGTGATCTCCCCGGTCAGCCTGTCAAAGGCGGACGCGGGCGCCTTGCCGTACACCTTGACCTCCACGAAGGCCATCGGCGCGCCGGCCTCCCCGCGGAAATACATGCGGCAGCCGTCCTCGAACGTGCACATCAGCCAGTTTTCCGTTTTGCCGGGGATGGCGGTGATCGCCTGTCCGAATTTTTGCTTGATCGCCTCCTCCTTTTCCGGGGTGAGCGTGACGTTTACCTTTGTCTGGATGCAGGGCATTGCGATTCCTCCCTCAAATTTTTCTGCGCTTATTATATCCCGTTCCCGCCGTGTTTTCAATTGTTTTTCCGCGACGGCCGTTTTCGTCCCGCCGCCGGACTTGCACGGGACGAGGCCCTTTGGCATATAGATGAATCGTGCCATGTCTTGCATGGTGCGTTTTCTTTTTCGCCCGATTCTCAAATCCGCCGGGTTCCGGCCGAGGAGGTCTTCCCTTGTTCTCGTTGTTCGCCGCCCTGTGCAACCTGCTCTATTTCGCCCTGCACGTCACCGGTACCGGGTCCTTCCCCCGCCCCCTCTCCGCCAAGGAGGAACGCGAATGCCTCGATCGGATCGCCGCCGGGGACGAAGCCGCCAAAGCCTGCCTGATCGAGCACAACCTGCGCCTCGTGGCCCATATCATCAAGAAGTATTACAGCACCTTCAAGGACCAGGACGACCTGATCTCGATCGGGACGATCGGACTGATCAAGGCGGTCTCCACCTTCAACACCGACAAGGGGACCCGTTTCGCGACCTACGCCTCCCGCTGCATCGAAAACGAGGTGCTGATGCACTTCCGCAATAAGAAGAAGTCCGCGCAGGACGTCTACATAAGCGATCCGATCGACACCGACAAGGACGGAAATTCCCTGACGCTCGGCGACATCATGTCGGAGGAGGACAACATCATCGACTGCATCGACCTGCACATCAAGTCGGAGCAGCTCTATGATTTTATCGCCTGCTGCCTCGACGAGCGGGAGCGGCAGATCATCGTCATGCGCTACGGACTCGGCGGGACCCGCCCGCTCACCCAGCGGGAGGTCGCCAAAAAGCTGGAAATTTCCCGCTCCTATGTCTCGCGCATTGAAAAGAAGGCGATCGGAACGCTTCGCACCCGCTTTGAACGGGAGGGCGCATTTCTCTGACGCGCCGTTCGGGCGGCAAAACCTGTAAAGGAGAGTTCCATGATCACCATCAGCCTGTGCATGATCGTTAAGGATGAGGAGGACGTCCTCGCCCGCTGCCTCGAAAGCGCGGCGGACACGGCGGACGAGATCATCATTGTGGATACCGGCTCCGCCGACGCGACGAAGGAGATCGCGCGGCGGTATACCGACAAGGTCTATGACTTCGCGTGGACCGACGACTTTTCCGCCGCGCGGAATTTTTCCTTCTCCAAAGCGGAGATGGAATACTGCATGTGGCTCGACGCGGACGACATCCTTTTGGAAGCCGACCGCGCCGCGCTGCTCGACCTCAAACGCACCCTCGATCCCGCCGCCGACGTCGTCATGCTCCGCTACCACGCGGCGTTCGACGCGGACGGCAAGCCCACCCTCTCCTACTACCGCGAACGGATCGTCCGCAACAGCCCTGAATTCCGCTGGGCGGGGGCGGTACACGAGGCGATCACCCCCTCGGGCGTCGTCGTTTACGGAGACGCCGCCGTCTCCCACCGCAAGCTGCGCCCCTCCGACCCTGCGCGCAATCTGCGCATCTATGAAAAACAGCTCGCCGAGCAGGGGGAGCTCGCGCCGCGCGACCAGTTCTACTACGCGCGCGAGCTCTACTACCACGAGCGTTACGCCGACGCCGTCCGCGTGTTTGAGGCGTTCTTGGACGGGGGACGCGGCTGGATCGAAAACAACATCGAAGCCTGCCGCCATCTCTCCTGGTGCCGCTACGCGATGAAGGAGCCGCGCGAGGCGCTTTCCGCGCTGCTGCGCACCCTCGAGTACGACACACCGCGCGCCGAGGTCTGCTGCGACGTCGGAAAGCATTTTCTCGACCGCGCGCGCTACCGGGAGGCGATCTTCTGGTATGAGCTCGCGCTCTCCCGCGAGCGCGACGACCGCTCGGGCGCTTTCGTCAGCCCCGACTGCTACGGCTACCTGCCCTGCATCCAGCTTTGCGTCTGCCACGACCGGCTGGGCGAGCGCGCCCGCGCCGCCGAATATAACGACCGCGCCGGGAAATATAAGCCCGACGACCCCTCCTACCTGCGCAACAAGCTCTATTTTGCCGCGCAGGGCTCCTGAAGGAAATCCATCCCCCGGCGCGCCCGCCGGGGGATGGATTTCTTTGGTTTGCATTTCTCCGGGAAACGCGGTAGAATAGCTACAGAAAATTCACCCGGCCAAGGAGGTTTTCATGCAAGGCGCAATCTTTGATATGGACGGTACCCTGCTCGACTCCATGCCCTTCTGGGGCGACTCCGCCGACCGCTTCCTCATGAAGCGGGGCGTCCGCCCGCCCCCGGGACTTTACGAGGCCCTCAAGGACCTCAGCATGGTCCAGACCGCCGATTACCTGCGCGAACGGTTCGGCGTCACCGGGACCGTGCAGGATGTGATGGACGGCATCAACGAGGTCATGGAGGAGAGCTATTTCCACCAGATCCCGCCCAAGGCGGACATCCTCTCCTTCGTCGACCGCCTCGCCCGCGCCGGGGTGCGCATGTGCGTGGCCACCGCCACCGACCGCTATCTCGCGGAGGCGGCGCTCAAGCGGGTCGGCCTGCTCGGCCGGTTTGAGTTCCTGCTCACCTGTACCGAGGTGGGCGCGGGCAAGCATCTGCCCGTGATCTATGAGCGCGCCTGCGAACGGCTGGGACTGCCCCGCGAGGAGGTCGTCGTCTTTGAGGACGCGCTCTACGCCGTGGAGACCGCCAAAGCCGCCGGCTTTCCCGTCGTCGCGATCGCCGACCGCTCCGCCGCCGGGGACGAGCCCCGCATCCGCGCCCTCGCCGACCGGTTCGTCAAACAGTATGCCGAACTGAATGAATGGGAATAAAGAGAAGCCGTCCGGAAGGGCGGCTTCTCTTTATTTGGATTGTCCGCTCATCGAGCGGCGCAGTTTGTCGTTGGCCGGCCGACGGCCGTTTTAGATATTCCGCCCCGGAGGCGGAGGGCCTGTCGGTGGCCGACCGACGGCGGGCTTGGATTTGCCGCTCGGCGAGCGGCGTAGTTTGCCGGGTCCCGCCCCGGCGGGCGGCCCAATTTCTTGGCCGCCCAAGAAATTGGGGAAAGAAACCGCAGGGGGCTGCGCCCCCTTGACCCCCACGCCGCCTCCGGTTGGCCTTCGGCCAAAGTCGGCGGCGCCCTGTCACGGATCAATGGGCGGGTGTACAGCATCCCGCCCGCCGCCGCGCCGCGGGCGCAATGCCTCTGCCTGAGAGGCTCCGGAACCGTACCGGTAATGCGCCCGGGGAGGCACGGCTTTAAGTCATTCGCCGCTCTCTTCCGGCCGGCGCACCGGCCCCAAAAGGTCCTCATAGCGGCACCCAAGCGCCCGGCAGATCATCGGGAGCTCATGGGCAAAGATGTTACGGCACCCGTTCTCGATCTTCGTCACGGTCGACCGTGTAATATCGAACTCCGCCACCTGCAATTTTGCGGCGAAAAGCTCCTGCGACCACCCCTTCTGATTCCGCAGTCGGGCGATATTCTTACCGATATAGCCGTCCAGCATTTTTTTGCGCCCCATAGTACAATCGCTTGCTCCCATCTAATCACATTTTTCTTGATTATAGGGAGATTATTTGCTATAATTGTTCTTATATAAGAACACCAGGGAGCCTGACTAATGAAAGTATCTATAAAACTACCAAAAAACAAAATCTGGGGAATCCGCCTGGAATGGCTGCTCCGCCGGAACCCGGAGAACGCACCTCCCCGGCGTAAGCGGGCGTGTGGAAGAGGAAGGAAAAGGGGCGGGACGCAATAGCGTCCCGCCCCTTTTCCTTCCGTTGTATGATATCGTTCCCTGCCGTGTGCCACCTTGGCGGGTGCTTTGGCAGTTGTCTTATTGTCGCGGCAGGCTGGGCGTGAGCGGTGGGGGGATTCTCAAGGGGGGCGAGCTTTGCGCCCCCATCTTCTTCAAGTGAGCCCCCCTTGAGCGCCCTTCTTCCGCCGACTTCTTGGGCGCGCAAGAAGT